>NZ_JBIWAL010000016.1:0-10776 GCF_044760045.1 Pseudomonas sp. NPDC098747
AAAGAAAAGGCCACCAACCAGAACAACACTAAGAAACACAAACATACCCTAAAAGACGATCTACATAACTACGATACCGACGATGCCACACATGCGACGCAACCCCTACTTAATGGATCTGAACTGAACAACACTCACTGTGGCGTTTTGGCCGACGGCAAGAGCTGTTCCTTGAACGGAATTTCAGCGGGTACGCTGATTCCGCTGGCAAGCCACTGACTGCTCCACCCGAGAATCAGGTTTTTGGACCAGTCGGCGACCAATAGAAATTTTGGCACGAGCTGCGATTCTTTCCACCACCCGTCCTGCTGTACCGGCCCCAGGCTCAACAGCCCGACTGCAACGACCACCAGCAGCACGCCACGCGCCGCGCCGAAGGCCATTCCCAGGAATCGGTCGGTCCCGGACAACCCGGTGACGCGAACCAACTCGCCGATAAGAAAATTGATCATTGCGCCCACGATCAGTGTGGCGACAAACATGATGGCACAGCCCGCGATCACGCGAGCCGATGGGGTTTCGATGTATCCGGCGAAGTACTCGGACAGTGAGCCACCGAACATCCAGGCGACGGCTCCTGCGATGATCCAGGTCACCAGCGATAATGCTTCTTTGACGAAGCCGCGGCTCAAACTGATCAATGCGGAGATGGCGATGATTGCAACGATCGCCCAGTCAACCCAGGTAAATGGCACAGTGCAGCCTACAGACGGATAAGGCGGCGCATTTTAGCAGAGCGCATGGCTGTCGGTAAGCTGCGATTTTCAGTGCATTTCAATCGGATCGATAGATATCAGCCGCGTTCAGGCTGGAAGCGCACAACAAAACCCTTGAGGTTCTGCTGACGACTCAAAAGATCACGCAGACGATCGGCTTCGGCGCGCTCGATCAGCGGGCCGACGAACACCCGATTCTTGCCATCGGCTGAACGGATGTAAGCGTTGTAGCCTTGGCTGCGCAGGTTCTTCTGCAGACTCTCGGCGCTCGCGCGGCTCGACAGACTCGCCAGTTGCACCGACCAGCTGACCGACAGGCCATTGGCATCGACGCGGCTCTGAGTGGTATCAGGCTTGGTCGCCGCTGCTGCGATAGGCTGTGCGGGCGCAGGAATCGGCTTTGCCACCGGCGGCGGCACGGCAGGCTTGGCGATCTGGGTCGGCACTACAGGCGCTGGCGCAATCGGCGCAGAAGGCGCGGCTTGCTCGGCGATTTCCTCATCGCTTGGCACGGGTTCTTGCGGCAAGGCTTGCGGCTCGGGAACGGCAACCGGCTCCAACTGCACCTGCGGCATAGCAGGTGCATGCGGAGCAGCCGGTGCCTCGACGGTCACCTGACGCTGTTCGTCCTGACGGGAAAACAGCATTGGCAGGAAAATCACCGCCAGCGCCACCAGCACCAGGGCACCGACCATGCGCTGTTTGTACGCTTTATCCAGCAAAGCCATTTGCCGCTTCCTCCGTGGAGCGCCGGGCCAGCCATTCAAGGGCCTCGGCGACACAATAAAATGATCCGAACAACAGAATCTCATCGTCGCTGGTTGCGACTGCGCACTGCCCTTCAAGTGCAGCGGCAACACTGTCGTAAGACGTGACCGACGCACCAAGGTTCTGCAATACAGCTTGCAACTCAACAACCGGGCGCGCGCGCGGTGAATCCAGCGGCGCTACCGCCCAATGCTCGACACTAGCACTCAACTCGCCGACAACACCATCCAGATCCTTGTCCGCCAGCAGACCAAACACCGCCAGACGCTTGCCGACCGGCGGTCGCGAGGCCAGACGGCGGGCCAGATACTCCGCCGCGTGCGGGTTATGGCCAACATCCAGCAACAGATTCAGGCGCTTGCCATGCCATTCGAACGAACGGCGATCCAGACGCCCGACAACACGTGTCGCCTGCAAGGCCGCCACAATTTGCTGTGCATTCCACGGCAAACCGAGCAACAGATACGCCTGCAACGCCAGCGCGGCGTTTTCCATCGGCAGATCGAGCAGCGGCAAATCATGCAGCTCAACAACCTGGCCTTGCGCATCGGTACCGCGCCACTGCCAGTTCTGATCAGTGATGCCGAGGTCGAAATCGCGTCCACGCAAGGAGAACGGGCAAGCCAGTTCGCGCGCCTTGTCGAGCAACGGCTGCGGAGGATTGAGGTCGCCGCACAGGGCCGGTTTACCCTGACGGAAGATACCGGCCTTCTCGAAAGCTACGGATTCGCGGGTATCACCCAGATAATCGGCGTGATCAACACCAATGCTGGTGACCAGCGCGATATCGGCGTCGACTACGTTGACCGTGTCCAGACGCCCGCCCAAACCGACTTCCAGGACCACGGCATCGAGCCCGGCCTGCTGAAACAGCCAGAACGCCGCCAAAGTGCCCATTTCAAAGTAAGTCAGCGAGGTGTCGCCACGCCCGGCCTCGACCGCAGCGAAGGCTTCGCACAGCTGCGCGTCAGTGGCTTCGACGCCATTGAGCTGCACCCGCTCGTTGTAACGCAGCAGGTGCGGAGAATTGTAGACACCAACGCTCAAGCCTTGCGCCCGCAGCAATGAAGCCACGAAAGCGCAGGTCGAACCCTTGCCGTTGGTGCCGGTGACCGTGATCACCCGAGGCGCCGGCTGGCCCAGCCCCATGCGGGACGCTACCTGTTGCGAACGCTCCAGACCCATATCGATGGCCGACGGATGCAACTGCTCAAGGTAGGCGAGCCATTCGCCAAGGGTGCGCTCGATCATATGTTGGCAGGCACCGGCGGAACGACGATCGGCTCGATTGGCGCTGCAACGAATTTCGGCGTCGGTTTACCGGTCATTTGTGCGAGCAGGTTACCCAGACGCGGGCGCAGTTCCTGACGGTGGATGATCAAGTCGATCGCACCGTGTTCCAGCAGGAATTCGCTGCGCTGGAAACCTTCCGGCAGCTTTTCACGCACGGTTTGCTCGATAACGCGCGGACCGGCGAAGCCGATCAAGGCTTTCGGTTCGCCGACGATTACGTCGCCGAGCATTGCCAGGCTGGCGGATACACCGCCATAGACCGGGTCGGTCAGTACCGAGATGAACGGAATGCCTTCTTCGCGCAGACGCGCCAGCACGGCCGAGGTCTTGGCCATCTGCATCAGCGAGATCAGGGCCTCCTGCATGCGCGCGCCACCGGAAGCGGCGAAGCAGATCATCGGGCAACGGTTTTCCAGCGCGTAGTTGGCAGCGCGTACGAAACGCTCGCCGACGATAGCGCCCATGGAACCGCCCATGAAGCTGAATTCAAACGCCGAAACCACTACAGGCATGCCCAGCAGGGTGCCACTAATGGAAATCAGTGCGTCTTTTTCGCCGGTCTGCTTCTGTGCAGCGGTCAGGCGATCCTTGTACTTCTTGCCGTCACGGAATTTCAGACGGTCAACCGGCTCCAGATCGGCGCCCAGTTCGTTGCGACCTTCGGCATCAAGGAAGATGTCGATGCGCGCACGTGCACCGATGCGCATGTGGTGGTTGCACTTTGGGCAAACGTCCAGGGTCTTTTCCAGCTCCGGACGATACAGCACAGCCTCACAGGACGGGCATTTGTGCCACAGACCTTCAGGCACCGAGCTCTTCTTGACCTCCGAACGCATGATCGAAGGGATCAGTTTGTCTACTAACCAGTTGCTCATACTTTCTTTCTCCAGTACCGGCGGCCCGAACGCTCTGGTTCGCAGCCCCGCGTATGCCCTTCAGCTAAATTCATGTGTGGCGATGATTGATGGATGGCCGGGTCAGTAAAACTGACCTTCGTACAACCCAAAAACCCTCAGCCTCTTTTCTACCAAGCTGTGGACGGCGGCAGTGTGCCAGCCGTCACATCATGTAGCGGCCTAAATGCCCTTTGCGGCGTCGATGAACGCGCGAATTTTCTCGTGATCCTTGACGCCCTTGCTCGCCTCTACCCCGCCACTGACGTCTACTGCGTAGGGTTTAACGCGAGCCACGGCATCCGCAACATTTTCCGGGGTGAGCCCGCCCGCCAGAATCAGCGGCTTGCTCAAACCTTGCGGAATCAAAGACCAGTCGAACGCTTCGCCGGTTCCGCCGGGCACGCCTTCGACGTAGGTATCGAGCAGTACGCCACTGGCACTTGGATAAGCGTCGCAGGCGGCGGCAATGTCATCGCCGGCCCTGACCCGCAGCGCCTTGATGTAAGGACGATGCCAGCCCTCGCACTCTTCGGCGGTCTCGTCGCCATGGAACTGCAACAGATCCAGCGGCACGGCATCGAGGATTTCTCCCAACTCGCAGCGGCTGGCGTTGACGAACAGGCCCACGGTGGTCACAAACGGCGGCAAGGCCTTGATGATCTCCCGGGCCTGCTGCACCGATACTGCGCGCGGACTCTTGGCGTAAAACACGAATCCGATCGCATCAGCCCCGGCTTCGACGGCGGCCAGCGCATCTTCTATGCGGGTAATCCCGCAGATCTTGCTGCGAACGGCTGACATATCGAGAAAAACTCCGAGGCAGAATCCGGGAAAGTCCCGGATGGTAACAAAAGCGTTAGAGGGCGTCAGCCGTCAAGTTCGGAGAAACCCGTAAGGAAATGTGGCCCGATAAAACGCTCGGGCAGCGGGAACTCGTCGTGGTACTCGACTTGCACCAGATACAACCCGTAAGGATGCGCTGTCACGCCACCGGAACGACGTTCGCGGCTTTCCAGCACTTCCTTCATCCACTCGACCGGCCGCTCGCCGGCACCGATGGTCATAAGCACGCCCGCGATGTTGCGCACCATGTGATGCAGGAACGCGTTGGCGCGAATGTCGAGCACGATCATCTTGCCGTGACGGGTCACGCGCAGGTGATGCATCTTCTTGATCGGCGATTTCGCCTGGCACTGGCCGGCACGGAACGCACTGAAATCGTGGGTGCCGATCAGAAACTGCGCAGCTTCGGCCATGCGTTCGGCGTCCAGCGGGCGGTGGTTCCAGGTGATTTCTTCATTGAGATGGGCCGGACGAATCTGATCGTTGTAGATCACATAGCGATAGCGCCGGGCGATAGCCTTGAACCGCGCATGGAAATTCGCCGGCATCACCCGCGCCCAACTGACACTAATGTCGTGAGGCAGATTGATGTTGGCGCCCATCACCCAGGCCTTCAGCGAGCGATCGACCGGAGTGTCGAAATGCACCACTTGCCCGCAGGCATGCACGCCCGCGTCGGTACGCCCGGCGCACTGCAACGAGACGGGCGAGTTGGCGACTTTCGACAAGGCTTTTTCAAGCGCTTCCTGCACCGTCGCCACACCGGTCAACTGACGCTGCCAGCCGCTGTAGCGCGAACCTTTGTATTCAACGCCCAGCGCAACGCGGTAAAAGCCGTCGGGGGCCATTTCGGCGACCGGGTTATCTATGTTTGCCAAGGTGGGACAGCCTGCTGTTGTTGCAAAGGCGGGCATTATAAGGCTGTAGATCAGGGAAACCAGAGCGATCTCTGCCGACCGGCCCGGCCTCTTCGCGAGCAAGCTCGCTCCCACAGTTGAAATGCATTCCAAATGTGGGAGCGAGCTTGCTCGCGAAGACGTCAGCTCGGGCACCAAAGAGCTCCGCCCAAACAAAAACGGCAGCCTCATGGGCTGCCGTTGTTGTTTAACGCTGCACTTACTACAGGCTCGAAAGCATTTCCTTGGCTTCGCCGCGCTGCTTTTCATCACCTTCGGTCAACACCTCGTTGAGGATGTCGCGCGCGCCGTCGCTGTCACCCATGTCGATGTAGGCCTGAGCCAGATCAAGTTTGGTGGCTGCTTCGTCGGTGCCCGCGAGGAAGTCGAAATCGTCTTCACCCAAATCATCACCCAGCGCCGCATCGGCCTCGGTGAACGTCGGCTCGGCGATGCTCTGCGACAGGCGATCCAGCTCGGCGTTGACGTCATCCAGCTCGGCGGCAAACGCATCAGGCTCGGCCGCCGGGTTGGAGTCCATCTCGTCAGCCAGCGACAGGTCGAAATCGGCTGGCAGCTCGAGATCATCCTGTGGCACATCGGCGACGACCGGTGGCTCTACCGGCGACAGATCCTTCACGCCGTCGTCCAGATCCAGCAGGAAGTCGTCATCGGCCAACGGTGCTGGAGCAGGAGCAGGCTCAGCGCCAAGGTCCAGATCCAGGTCGAAATCCGACAGATCATCGAGATTCTCTTTGATTTCGGTCTGCTGTTGCAGCACCGATTCAAAGCTCAGATCGTCGTCAGCCGGAAACTCATCCAGTTCGACCGGTGCTTCTGGCTCAACGATTGGCGCCGGCTCAACCGGGGTGATGTTGTCGAGATCGTCCAGGCTCAGGTCAAACGCGCTGTCCAGATCGTCCGCTACTGGCGACAGTGCAGGCGCCTCGGGCTCATCCAGCAGCAATTCCTTGACGTACTGGGCGTCCAGCTCGGCGGCGATGGCGGCGGCGGCCAGGCCACCCGCAACCGCTACGGCCATGGCCGGGAAGCGGCTTTTCAGCTCTTCGACCTTGGCGAAGTTGTCGCCATTGGCCACCAGTTGACGCTCTTGCGCGACGAACGCATCCCGATCGCCCTGCTGACCGTAGACTTCCATCAGCTTAAGACGCAGATCACTGCGCTGCGGCTCAAGGCTGATGCCCTCTTCCAGCAACGCAGCAGCTTGATTCAGACGGCCAGCATTGATGTGCGATTGCGCCTTGTCGAGCACGTCATCGGAGCGCTCGGCGGCCGGGGCAACCAGAGGCGCGGCGATTGGCTCGGCCATCACGATTGGCGCCACAATCGGAGCGACAACTGGCGCAGGGGCCGGCGTGTTGAGCTTGACGCTCGCGGCCGGAGTCTCCAGACCTTCGAAGCTGCTTTCCGGCAGATCGTGCTCGGCAGAGAACTCTTGCTCCTCAGAGAGGGCGCGCGCCATGCGCACATGCTTCTCGGCTTCCTGCTGGGCTTTGCGGCGACGGGCCAGTAGCAACAGCAACAGCAGCAGAACCACGGCACCGCCACCGACCAGACCCAGCAAAATCGGATTGGTCAGCAGTTCGTTGAAGGTTTTTTCGTCATCGGCAGCAGGTGTGGTTTCGACCACCGGCTCGACCACGGGCTCAACTGGCGTCTCGGCCGGTGGTGCAATGGCTGACTCTGGCGTCGGAGCGGCTTCTGCCGGTGTCGCTGGCGGTGTGGAGGCCAACTCGGCAGTGATCGCAGGAACTGCCGGATTCGCACCTGGCACAGCGCCCGGCCCATCGGCCTGCATCTTCGCCAATTGATTGTTCTTCAATTCGATCAGCCGTTGCAGCTTGTCCAGCTGACTTTGCAGATCAGCCATGCGGCTTTTCAGTTCCTCGTTGTCACGGCGGGTCGTGTCGAGGCTTTCCTGGGTGACCGCAAGTTTGTTGCTCAGGGCCTTGGCGTCGCCAGCAGGGCCGTTCCCGCGCGCCTTGGTGCTTTCGGCGGAAACCAGGCTCAGGTTGTCTTGGGCGTTAGGCGCAGCGCCGGTATTCCCGCGACCACGATTGGTCGCATCGAGTTGCTGCTGACCGGTGCCAGGCTTGGCCACATAACGACGGCCCTGACGCCAGGCTTCGTTTTGCGCCGCAACTTCAGCAATGGCCGCTGACTGTGGCAGTGCAGCGCTTTGCACCGAATCGGGCAGACGCAGCACCTGGCCGACTTTCAGGCGGTTGATGTTGCCGCCGATAAACGCATCCGGGTTCAACGCCTGAATGGCCAGCATGGTCTGCTGAACCGAACCGCCGGTACGCGCCTTCGCCGCGATTTCCCAGAGGGTGTCGCGTGGCGTGGTGGTGTATTGCTTCGAGTGCGTGGCGCCGGTGGTCGGCGCAGTGATGGTTTGCGACGGCGCCGGTTGCGCGGCTGCGTCAGCGGTCTGCGGCGAAAACTTCGACGGGTCCAGCAGCACGCTGTAATCGCGCAGCAGGCGGCCGTTCGGCCACATCACCTGGACGAGGAATTTCACCATCGGTTCCGACAGCGGTTTGCTCGAGGTTACGCGCAGCACGCTTTTGCCGCTGGCGTTAAGCACTGGCGTGAACGTCAGATCATTGAGGAAGGCCTGGCGATCAACGCCGGCCTTGGCGAAATCTTCCGGCGAGGCCAGGCTCGGCACCACTTCGGCAGCGGTGAGATCCTTGACGTCGAGCAGCTCGATTTCGGCCACCAGCGGCTGGTTCAGGGTCGACTTCAGGGTCAGCTCCCCGAGCCCGAGGGGATGCGCCATGCCGGAGGACAGCGCCGAGGCGGCCGCTATTGCTAACACCAGTTTGCGAACTTGAACCATAGCCTCATCCTTTGTTTGAACGTTCCTCGGCCAGCGAGAAGATGTTGAATACCGCTGCCGTAAGGCATTGCGCGCGACGACGACAGATGCCGCGCGCGATCATTTCTTTGATGCCCCGGAAAGTCCCGGAGGGTGAAACGTTATCAACTGCTTCGGCCAAGCATAGCGCCCGGCTAGAATCAGTCGACAAATTGTTGCCAAGTATCTTTTACAGCAGGTCTTTTATCAACAACTCGGCAACCTGCACAGCATTGAGTGCTGCGCCTTTGCGCACGTTATCTGACGTCAGCCACAGATTAAGTTCCGCCGGGTCATCGACACCACTGCGCACGCGACCGACATAGACCACGTCCTGCCCCACCGCGTCACCGACTGCCGTCGGGTAATCACCCGCGTCGACCAGTTCGATGCCCGACGCAGCTTCCAGCGCGGCATTGACCTTTTTCAGGTCGACGGCCTGCGCTGACTGCAAGGTCACGCTAAAGCTATCGCCAAAAAACACCGGGGCTTGAATGCAAGTTGCGGAAATCTTTAATAAAGGCTGCGCCAGCACCTGACGCAACTCACGCACCAGGCGCTTTTCCAGCAGTGTATGGCCCTGCGCGTCAGGCTTGCCGACCTGAGCCAGCAGGTTGAAAGCCATCTGCCGATCAAAAAACTTAGACTCCAACGGGCGCATGTTCAGCAGCTCGGCGGTCTGGCGTGCCAGCTCGGCGACGGCTTCACGCCCTTGGGCGGAAACGGCCAGATTGGCGGTAACGGTGACGTACTGCAGATCAATCAGATCGAGCAACGGCGCGAGCACCACGGCGAGCGAGGTCGCCGATGGACTTGGGCTGCTGACCTGGAATGGCGCTTTCAAACCGGCGAGTACAGCAGCGTTGGCTTCCGGCACCACTTGCGGCGCCTGATCGGCCGGTAAAGCGCCGGACAGATCGATCAGCGAACAACCGGCAGCTTGGGCGCGGGCGGCGTAGCTCAGGGTGATGGCTGGACCGGCGGCGAAGAACACCAGTTTGACCTTGCTGAAATCGAACTCATCGACTTCACGCACGCGTACGTTTTTGTTGCGGAACAGCACCGAACTGCCGGAGGATTCGCTGCTCGCCAGCAGGTGCAGGGTGCCGACCGGGAAGTCGCGCTCTGCGAGAATCTGCACGAGGGTTTCGCCGACAGTACCGGTGGCGCCGATTACGGCAATATCAAGGGTCTGGGTCATGGTGCGAGCCTCTGGCGAAACGGGGGGAGCGGCACTTTACCGGGTGACTGCGGCACAGGCAATTCGGCGGCACCTGCACTGTCCCCTTCGCGAGCAAGCTCGCTCCCACAGTTGTCGGTGTAAATCATAAATTTGTGTACACCATCTAACCCTGTGGGAGCGAGCTTGCTCGCGAAAGCGACAGGTCAGACACTCAAGAAATTTCAGGCATAAAAAACCCGCACCTCTCACAAGGCACGGGTTCTTTCATTGCTTCAAACGATCAACGCTCAAGCAAGATCCGCAGCATGCGACGCAGCGGTTCGGCCGCGCCCCACAGCAGTTGGTCGCCGACGGTGAAGGCGCCCAGATACTGGGTGCCCATGTTCAGCTTGCGCAGTCGACCGACCGGCACATTCAGGGTACCGGTGACCTTGGTCGGGCTCAGCTCCTGCATGCTGATCTCGCGCTGATTCGGTACCAGTTTGACCCAAGGGTTGTGCTGGCTGATCAGCCCTTCGATGTCGGCGATCGGTACGTCTTTGTTCAGCTTGATGGTCAGCGCCTGGCTGTGGCAACGCATGGCGCCAATGCGCACGCAGATGCCGTCGACCGGAATCGGGCTCTTGAAGCGACCGAGGATCTTGTTGGTCTCGGCCTGGGCCTTCCACTCTTCGCGGCTCTGACCGTTCGGCAGTTCCTTGTCGATCCACGGGATCAGGCTGCCAGCCAGCGGTACGCCGAAGTGTTCGGTCGGGTAAGCTTCGCTGCGCATGGCCTCAGCCACACGACGGTCGATATCGAGGATCGCACTGGCAGGATCCGCCAGTTGCTCGGCAACAGCGCCGTGGGTCACACCCATTTGCTTGATCAGTTCACGCATGTGCTGCGCGCCGCCACCGGAGGCAGCCTGATAAGTCATGGCGCTCATCCACTCGACCAGGCCGGCTTCGAACAGACCACCCAGGCCCATCAGCATCAGGCTGACGGTGCAGTTGCCGCCGATGTAGTTCTTGGTGCCCGCATCCAGTTGCTGGTCGATGACCTTGCGGTTGACCGGATCCAGAATGATGACCGCGTCATCGTTCATGCGCAGGCTGGAAGCCGCGTCGATCCAGTAACCCTGCCAGCCGGCTTCGCGCAGCTTGGGGAACACTTCGCTGGTGTAGTCGCCGCCCTGGCAGGTCAGGATCACGTCGAGGGTCTTCAGCTCTTCAATGCTTTAATCTTCGTTGATCGGATGATTGTCGTTTAGGTATTTAGTGTGTTTGAGAGTGTATTTGTATGTTGTGTAATTATCATT
>NZ_JBIWAL010000016.1:10786-113057 GCF_044760045.1 Pseudomonas sp. NPDC098747
ATTTCGCAGCGGGCCCGAGAGATTACAGATTCCGCAGCGCGGCGACTACTGCGTCGCCCATTTCCTGCGTACCGACTTTAGTGCAACCGGCCGAATAGATATCGCCGGTGCGCAGGCCTTGATCCAGAACTACGCTAACGGCTTTCTCGATGGCATCGGCCGCGTCATGCAGATTGAAGCTGTAACGCAGCATCATCGACACCGACAAAATGGTCGCCAACGGGTTGGCGATACCTTTGCCGGCGATGTCCGGGGCCGAACCGTGGCAAGGCTCGTACATGCCCTTGTTGTTGGAATCCAGCGAGGCCGACGGCAGCATGCCGATGGAACCGGTGAGCATCGACGCCTCGTCGGAGAGGATGTCGCCGAACAGGTTGTCGGTGACGATCACGTCGAATTGCTTCGGCGCGCGCACCAGTTGCATGGCGGCGTTGTCGACGTACATGTGGCTCAGTTCGACTTCTGGATAATCTTTGGCAACCTGCTCGACCACTTCACGCCACAGTTGGCTGGAGGCCAGCACGTTGGCCTTGTCTACTGAGCACAGTTTCTTGCCACGCACCATGGCCATGTCGAAACCGACGCGGGCAATGCGGCGGATCTCGCTTTCGCTGTATGGCAGGGTGTCGTAGGCCTGACGCTCGCCGCTTTCCAGCGTGCGAGTGCCACGCGGCGCGCCGAAGTAGATGCCGCCGGTCAACTCACGGACGATCAGGATATCCAGACCTGCGACGATTTCCGGCTTCAGGCTCGAAGCATCGGCCAGTTGCGGGTACAGGATCGCCGGCCGCAGATTGCCGAACAGGCCCAGTTGCGCACGGATTTTCAGCAGACCGCGCTCAGGGCGGATGTCACGCTCGATGGTGTCCCATTTCGGACCACCGACAGCGCCCAGCAGGACTGCATCGGCAGCGCGGGCACGGTCGAGGGTTTCGTCGGCCAGTGGCACGCCGTGTTTGTCGATGGCCGCGCCACCGATCACGTCATGGCTCAGCTCGAAACCCAGGCTGTACTTGTCGTTGGCCAGTTCCAGCACCTTGACCGCTTCGGCCATGATTTCCGGACCAATACCGTCGCCTGGGAGAATCAGAATCTGCTTGCTCATGCTTTCCTCGTGTCTTCAGTCGGTGCGCCATCAACTGGCGCGCCCGGAAAAATTCTTGTCGTTCTAAAACTGTTTTTCAGCCCAAAGCACGATCACATCTGTACTGAACGAGCCATCGGCTTCAATCTCAAAATATTCGCGCACCTCGTTGCCCATCGATTGCTGCAACTGGCGAATCGCGGCGCGCATCACTTCAGGTGTGCGCATGCGCTCGACCCAACTGCTGTACTCCAGGCGCAGACGTTGCCGCGCAGTGCTACGCGTATGCAAACCCGCCTCGCTGACCTGCCGCAACCACTCGCCGGCAGAATAATCGCGCACATGGCTGGTGTCGCGCAGCACTTCGACGCTTTGCAGGTAAGTGTCGAACAACGGGCTGCCCGGCGACAACACGTCAACGAACGCCGCCACACCACCCGGCTTCAATACCCGGCGCACTTCGCGCAGGGCCACACCAAGATCGTTCCAGTGATGCGCCGAATAACGGCTGAACACAAAATCGAACTCGCCATCGGCAAACGGCAGACGCTCGGCAGCACCGTTGACCGTGGAGATATTGCTCATGCCGCGATCCACGGCGGCGGCAGCCACGACGTCGAGCATCTGCTGCGACAGGTCATAGGCGACCACGTCCTTGACCAGCGGCGCCACGTGAAAACTCACATGACCGGCGCCACAACCCAGGTCCAGCAACCGTGCTTCGCCCTGCCCTGCCAGCTCAGCTTGTAGCAGTGCGAATTCGGTGCCTTGCGCGTGAACCGCGCTGCTCAGGTAGGCGGCGGCCTGCTCACCGAATTGCTTTTGTACAACCTGACTGTGCTGGGCGGTGCTGGTCATGGGAACTTCCTTATGGGCTTTAGCTATGTATCGCCTGGACTACCGTCTTCGCGAGCAAGCTCGCTCCCACATTTGGAACGCATTTCAACTGTGGGAGCGAGCTTGCTCGCGAAGGGGCCAGCCCGAACTGCCTCAATTCAAAACCTGCTTATGCGTCGCGAAACAACCACGGCTGGCTCACGCGATGCTTGGCCTCGAACGTCGCAATCGCTTCGTGGTCTTGCAAGGTCAGGCCGATATCGTCCAGACCGTTGAGCAAGCAATGCTTGCGGAACGCATCGATCTCAAAGCTGTAAACCTTGCCATCCGGACGCGTCACGGTTTGCGCTTGCAGATCGACCTGCAATTGATAGCCCGGCTCAGCCTCAACCTGCTTGAACAATTCATCGACTTCAGCGTCGCTCAAGATGATCGGCAGCAAGCCGTTCTTGAAGCTGTTGTTGAAGAAGATGTCGGCGTAGCTCGGCGCGATGATGCTGCGAAAACCGTACTCTTCCAGCGCCCACGGGGCGTGCTCACGGCTCGAGCCGCAACCGAAGTTCTCGCGGGCCAGCAACACGCTGGCGCCTTGATAACGTTCGGCGTTGAGCACGAATTCTTTGTTCAACGGGCGCTTGGAATTGTCCTGGTACGGCTGGCCAACATCAAGGTAACGCCACTCGTCGAACAGGTTCGGGCCGAAACCGGTGCGCTTGATCGACTTCAAGAACTGCTTGGGAATGATCTGGTCGGTGTCGACGTTGGCACGATCCAAAGGCGCAACAAGACCAGTGTGCTGGGTAAATGCCTTCATCGTTACTGTACTCCCTGAATCAATTCACGAACGTCGATGAAACGACCGTTCACCGCCGCCGCAGCGGCCATGGCCGGGCTTACCAGGTGGGTACGACCACCCGCGCCCTGACGGCCTTCGAAGTTACGGTTGGAGGTCGAGGCGCAATGTTCGCCGGACTCCAAACGGTCCGGGTTCATCGCCAGACACATGGAGCAACCGGGTTCACGCCATTCAAAACCGGCTTCGAGGAAGATCTTGTCCAGACCTTCAGACTCGGCCTGCGCCTTCACCAGACCCGAGCCCGGCACCACGATGGCTTGCTTGATGGTCGAAGCCACCTTGCGACCCTTGGCAATCACAGCGGCGGCGCGCAAATCTTCGATCCGCGAGTTGGTGCAGGAACCGATAAACACGCGATCCAACTGAATGTCGGTGATCGCCTGATTGGCGGTCAAACCCATGTATTTCAAGGCACGGACGATCGAGTCGCGTTTGACCAGATCCATTTCCTTGGCCGGGTCCGGCACGTTCTGATCAACGGCCAAGACCATTTCAGGCGAGGTGCCCCAGCTGACTTGCGGTTTGATCTGCGAGGCATCGAGCTCAACCACGGTGTCGAACCTGGCGTCGGCGTCGGAGACCAGATCTTTCCAGGACTCAACGGCCAGCTCCCACTCCGCGCCTTTCGGTGCGAACGGACGACCCTTGACGTAATCGACAGTCTTTTGATCCGCTGCCACCAAACCCACGCGGGCGCCGGCTTCGATGGACATGTTGCAGATGGTCATGCGGCCTTCGACCGACAAATCGCGGATCGCGCTGCCGGCAAATTCGATGGCGTGGCCGTTACCGCCGGCGGTGCCGATCTTGCCGATCACCGCGAGGACGATGTCCTTGGCGGTCACGCCGAACGGCAATTGGCCTTCGACGGACACCAGCATGTTTTTCATTTTCTTGGCGACCAGGCACTGAGTAGCAAGCACGTGCTCGACCTCGGAAGTGCCGATACCGTGAGCCAATGCGCCGAACGCGCCGTGGGTCGAGGTGTGCGAGTCGCCGCAGACCACGGTCATGCCCGGCAAGGTCGCGCCCTGCTCCGGGCTGATGACGTGGACGATGCCTTGGCGGATGTCGTTCATCTTGAACTCGACGATGCCGTATTCATCACAGTTGTCGTCGAGGGTCTGCACCTGCAAACGCGAGACCTGGTCGGCAATGGCTTCAATGCCACCCTTGCGCTCCGGGGTCGTCGGTACGTTGTGGTCCGGGGTCGCGATGTTGGCATCGATGCGCCAAGGCTTGCGCCCGGCCAGACGCAGACCTTCAAAGGCTTGCGGTGAAGTCACTTCGTGGATGATGTGACGATCGATATAGATCAGCGCAGAGCCATCGTCGCGCTGCTTGACCAAATGCGAATCCCAGAGCTTGTCGTAGAGCGTTTTGCCGGCCATCAGACGGTTCCTCATCAGCGTGTTTCTATGCCCCGGGTTTTGAGAGATTCAATAACCCTTTGGCTTGTGAGGTCGATCCTATGGGGTTAGATTAAATAACTCAAATTCATATTTTTTATGCTTTGGATAACCAACTGGAATACCACCATGGATCTGGCCAACCTCAACGCATTTATCGCCATCGCCGAGACCGGCAGTTTCTCCGGCGCCGGTGAACGGCTGCACCTGACGCAACCGGCCATCAGCAAGCGTATCGCCGGTCTGGAGCAGCAACTCAAGGTGCGCCTGTTCGATCGACTGGGTCGCGAAGTCGGCCTGACCGAGGCCGGCCGCGCCCTGCTGCCGCGCGCTTATCAGATTCTCAATGTGCTGGACGACACCCGCCGTGCGCTGACCAATCTGACCGGCGAAGTCAGCGGCCGCCTGACGTTGGCCACCAGTCACCACATTGGCCTGCATCGTTTACCGCCTCTATTAAGGGAGTTCACCCGCTGCTACCCACAGGTGGCGCTGGATATTCAGTTTCTCGATTCGGAAGTGGCCTACGAAGAAATACTCCACGGCCGCGCGGAACTGGCGGTCATCACGCTTGCCCCTGAGCCGCACACGCTGGTCAAAGCCACGCGGGTCTGGGATGACCCGCTGGATTTCGTGGTTGCCCCGGAGCATTCGTTGATCAGCAACGGCGCCGTCAGTCTGGCGGACATTGCCGGTCATCCGGCGGTTTTTCCCGGCGGCAACACATTTACTCACCATATTGTCCAACGTTTGTTCGAGGCCCAAGGGCTGACGCCGAACATCGCCATGAGCACCAATTACCTGGAAACCATCAAAATGATGGTCTCCATTGGCCTGGCATGGAGTGTGCTGCCGCGCACCATGCTTGATGAACAGGTGGCGAGCATCGCATTGCCGGGCATACAGCTCAGTCGCCAGCTAGGCTATATCGTGCACACCGAACGGACGCTATCGAATGCGGCAAGAGCGTTTATGGCCTTGCTGGATGCGCAAATCGATCTGCCAGGGACTTCAGGCTAACTTGTGCTAATCCTATAGAGCCGCTGTCCCTGTGCCCAAACGTCACTATCCGCTCAAGGCCCGTCAATAATGCCGAAATCTGTTGACCGAATTCCGCCGATGCCGCGCATTCAAGCCATTGATCCGCGACATTCCGAGCAGAGCTGGGAGAGCGCGCCGCAATTGTTGGCAGCGCTCAACGGCGCACGGCTCGGCGCCTGGTATTGGGACATCGAGCGCGGCCAGATCAGTTGGTCACGGGGCACTCAGGCATTGTTCGGCTTCGATCCGCGTCAGCCACTGCCGGAAGACCTGGAATACCTCGACTTGCTGCCGCCCGAAGACCGGGCGAAAGCCGTCCGCGCCTTCCACGCGGTCATTGCCGGCGCACCGCTGGAGCAGGCGATGCACCACCGCATCCGCTGGCCCGACGGCAGCCTGCATTGGCTGGAGATCAACGGCAGTCTGCTGCCAGATAAAAACGGTCGCCCCCGAATGATCGGGGTGATTCGCGAAATCACCCACCAGCGGCAACGCGAACAGGCCCTCAGCAGCTCGGAAAAACGCTTCGCTACACTGTTTCATCTGTGTCCGAACATGGTGCTGCTGACCCGCCAGGAAGACGGTTTGATCAGCGAAGCCAACCAGTATTTCGAAAGTCTGTTCGGCTGGCCGGTACAGAGCGCGATTGGCCGCACCACGCTGGAACTGGGCTTGTGGGTAAACCCTGAGCAACGCGCCGAGTTGGTCAAGAAGACCAAGGCCAAGGGCGAACTGGTCAGCATGGAAGTGCAGTTTCGCGCCAGCAACGGGCAGATTCATGACGGCATTCTCAGCGCGCAAAAGGTCGAACTCGAAGGCCAGCCTTATCTGCTCAGCACGTTCCTCGATACCACCGACCGCAAAGCCGCAGAACACGCCTTGAAAGACAGTCAGGAACGCCTCGACCTGGCGCTGGACTCGGCGCAGCTCGGCACTTGGGATTGGCACATTCCCAGCGGCATGCTCTATGGCTCGGCGCGCGCGGCGCAATTGCACGGGCTCGACCCAAAACCGTTCCATGAATCGTTTGACGAGTTTTTCGAAGGCGTGCCCGGCGAAGAGCGCGACAGCATGCGCGACGCCTATCGCAGCCTGCGTGAAGGCCCGGCCGGCAATTATCAACTGACTTATCGCGTACAACTGCCGGACGGCAGTTCACGTTATCTGGAGAGCCGCGCCCGCCTCTATCGCGACGACAACGGCGCGCCGTTGCGCATGGCCGGTACGTTGCTCGACATCACCGATCAGGTCGAACGCGAGCAACGACTGGTGGCGTCGGAAGAGAAATTCGCCACGCTGTTCCAGGTCAGCCCTGACCCGATTTGCGTCACCCGTCAGGACAGCGGCGAGTTCATCGAAATCAACAACAGCTTCACCCAGACTTTTGGCTGGAGCGCCACCGACGTGATCGGCCGCACCGCCGAAGACCTTGGCCTGTGGGACGCTTCGGCGAAAAGTCTGCAACGCATCGAACGAGTGATCCGCGAACAGGGCCTGAGCAATGTCGCGATCATCGTCCGGCACAAGGACGGCCAGTCGTTGACCTGCGTGATTTCCAGTCGGCAGATCAGCGTCGGCGATCAACCGTGCATCGTCACTACATTGCGCGACATCACCCAGCAACAACGCTCGGAAGCGGCCCTGAAAGCCAGCGAAGAAAAATTCGCCAAGGCTTTTCACTCCAGCCCCGACGCGATCACCATCACCGAGCGCGACACCGGGCGCTATCTGGAGGTCAACGACGGTTTCTGTCGCCTCACTGGTTATCGCGCCGAAGAAGTCGTTGGCAGAACCGTGTATCAAGTCGGTATCTGGGCCGAGGAAAAACAACGTTCGGCCCTGCTCGCCGAATTGCAGATCAAGGGCCGCGTGCACCATCAAGAAATGCTCGGGCGCAACAAGCGCGGGGAAATCCTCACGGTGGAAGTCTCGGTGGAGCCAATCACCCTGAATGAAACGGCTTGCCTGCTCCTGACCGCCCGAGACGTCAGCCTACTGAAAAACGCCGAAGCACAAATCCGCCACCTGGCTTATCACGACCCACTGACCAACCTGCCCAACCGTGCGTTGTTGATGGATCGGCTGAGCCAGCAGATCGCCCTGCTCAAACGCCACAACCTGCGCGGTGCCTTGCTGTTTCTCGACCTCGATCACTTCAAGCACATCAACGATTCCCTCGGCCATCCGGTCGGTGACACGGTGCTGAAGATCATCACTGCGCGGCTCGAAGCCAGCGTGCGTATGGAAGACACGGTTGCGCGTTTGGGTGGCGATGAATTCGTGGTGTTGCTCAGTGGCCTGGAAGGCACGCGCAATGAAGTCAGCGTGCAGGTGCGCGAACTGGCCGACACCCTTCGTGAATTGCTGTCGGAACCGATGTTCCTCGACGGCCAGCGCCTGCAAGTGACGCCGAGCATCGGCGTGGCGCTGATCCCGGATCACGGCTCGACCCCGACCGACCTGCTCAAACGTGCCGACATTGCCTTGTACCGAGCCAAGGATTCCGGGCGCAACACCACGCAGATGTATCACAACACCATGCAAAAAGCGGCCAGCGAACGCCTGCGCATGGAGACCGACTTGCGCCTGGCGTTGTCGCGCGGCGAATTCAACGTGCATTTCCAGCCGCAGATCGACGCGCAGGACAACCGCATCATCGGCGCCGAAGCCTTGGTGCGCTGGAACCACCCGGAACTCGGCGCGCAGTCACCGACCGAGTTCATCAAGGTGCTGGAAGACAGCGGCCTGATTCTGGAAGTCGGCACATGGATCCTCGACGAAGCCTGCGCGGCGTTCCAACAACTGATCGCGCTGAAACTGGTCGACCCGTTCAACTTCAGCCTGTGCGTCAACATCAGCCCGCGGCAGTTCCGCCAGAACGACTTCGTCGAGCGTATCGAACACAGCATGGTCAGCCACGGCCTGCCGTGCTCGCTGCTGAAACTCGAGATCACCGAAGGCATCGTCATCCAGAACCTGGAGGACACCATCAGCAAAATGCGTCGCCTGAAAAAGCTCGGCGTGAGTTTCGCCATGGACGACTTTGGCACCGGATATTCATCGTTGACGTACCTCAAGCGCTTGCCGGTGGACACGCTGAAAATCGACCAGTCGTTTATCCGCGATGCAACCACCGACCCGAACAACGCGGAGATCATCCGCGCCATCGTCGCCATGGCCCGCAGCCTGGAACTCGAAGTGATTGCCGAAGGCGTGGAAACCCCGGAGCAGCTTGAGTTTTTGCAGGGACTGGGTTGCCATTTGTATCAGGGTTATCTGCACAGCCGGCCGATGCCGCTGGAGAGCTTGAAAAAGCTGCTGCCATAACGCGCTCGGCTTGCACCAGACCGGTAATTGCCAGTGTTGACGGCAACCTGTAGGGTCGCGTTTTTGCGCCGTTTCGAGATCAATCATGCAGGATGCAACCCTCCCTCGCCCGGCCCTGCTGGGCATCGACCTTGGTACCACCAACAGCCTGATCGCCGTCTGGCAGGACGGTCAGGCCCGGTTGATTCCCAACGCCCTCGGCGACGTGCTGACTCCGTCGGTGGTCAGCCTCGATGAGGACGACACGATTCTGGTCGGTAAAGCTGCGCGCGCCCGACTGACCACGCACCCGGAACGCAGCGCCGCCGCCTTCAAGCGCTTCATGGGCAGCGACAAGCAGATTCAACTCGGCAGTCGTCAGTTCAGCCCCGAAGAATTGTCGGCACTGGTGCTCGGCTCACTCAAGCAGGACGCGGAAGCCTTTCTCGGCCACCCGGTAGCCGAGGCGGTGATTTCCGTACCGGCCTATTTCAGCGACGAGCAACGAAAACGCACGATGTTTGCCGCCGAACTGGCCGGTTTGGCCGTGACGCGCCTGATCAACGAGCCGACCGCTGCCGCCATGGCCTATGGGCTGCACGAGCAGAAATTCGAACGCACGCTGATTTTCGATCTGGGCGGCGGCACCTTCGATGTCACGGTGCTGGAATATGCGCTGCCGCTGATCGAAGTGCATGCGTCCACCGGCGACAACTTTCTCGGTGGCGAAGACTTCACCGCCGCACTGCTACAGGCATGCCTCAAGGCCTGGCAACTGACCCCGTCAATGGTCGATGCGCAAGGCATGGCCAGCCTGGGTGATGCGCTGGAGCAGCTCAAGTGCAAACTCGGTGAAGGCACGCAGCAGTTGAGCTGGCGCCATGCTGACAAGACGTTTGAATGGTCGCTGGACGAAGCCGCTGCAGTGAAGATTTGGGAGCCGCTGCTCGGCCGTTTGCGCGCACCGATCGAACAAGCCCTGCGCGATGCCCGGCTCAAGCCGCGTGATCTCGACAGCCTGGTACTGGTGGGCGGCGCCACGCGGATGCCGGCGGTGCAGCAGATGGTCGCCACGCTGTTCGGGCGTCTGCCTTATCGTCATCTGGATCCCGACACCATTGTTGCGCTCGGCGCGGCGACGCAAGCGGCGTGCAAGGCGCGCGACGGTGCGGTGGAAGAGCTGATCCTGACGGACGTCTGCCCTTACACATTGGGTATCGAGACCATGCGCGGCAAGGGTATCGAAGGCGCCTTCTCGCCCATCATCGAACGCAACACCGTCATTCCGACGTCACGGGTGGAGCGCTATTACACGACGCATCCGCGGCAGGAAAAAATCCGCATTGCGGTGTATCAGGGCGAACGTCCGTGGGTACGCGACAACATTCTTATCGACGCTTTCAATGTCACGCTGATGCCCACCGAGCACATCCAGCAACTGGATGTGCGTTTCAGCTACGACATCAATGGCTTGCTCGAAGTTGACGTCACGCTGCTGGAAACCGGTGCACGGTACAGCCATAGCATCGACCGCAGCCCCACCGGACTCGATGAACAGGCCCGACAAAACAGCCATGACCGGCTCGCCGCGCTCAAGGTTCACCCGCGCGATGCATTACCCAACCGCACGCTGCTGGCACGTCTGGAGCGTGCATGGATGCAGAGCCTGGGGACGGAGCGCGAGCGCATTGCCGAATGGCTGCACAGTTTCACCACCGTGCTCGGTGGCCAGCAATCTTCAGAGATCGCCAACCACCGCTCACAGCTCAACAACGCGCTGGATGAGCTGCGCCTCTAGCCAATGAGCCGACGCAAAGCTGCCTGCAACCCACCGGACAATGGATCCTCACGGAAACTCTCCGGTGGTACGCCATAGCGATTGGGCAGCTTCTCGCCGGGAAAACCGAACAGCACCAGCGGCAGAAACGGCAAAACCGGCGTCAGCCCCGCGAGCACCAAAAAGGTCGGAATGCCTCGGCCCATGTCGTGCAGGCGCCGCAGCATGGCGCTGAGCAACAGCAGCAGCGCCACGGCCAACACAACGAAGGCCGAAGTCATTGAGCCACTGAACAATGCCAACAGCGGCGTCAGCAACACGATACCGATCACCTGCCCGATAAATGCCTCACGCCCCAGCCGTGTGCCCAGACGCCAGAACGCCGTGGCGGCGGCCGGAAGTGTGTCAGCCTTGGCCAACAACAAGCGCTCCGACCACGACAGCAATGCGCTGAAGGCGAACCGTGAACCGAGCCCGTTCTGCGTATCGTCCTTGGCCCGTTGCAGGCGCATCAGGGTTTTCTGGCGTGGCACGCCGGCGTTGCCGTAAAGCACCAGATCCTTGAGCACGTCGAGCGCCAGGTAAAACGCGTCGATGTCGTTAACGCCCTCGTCTTCCCGTGACTGGCGTGGTGGGCGCGCTGGCTCACCTTTGATCAAACTGTGGCGGAAACCGTCGAACCAATCCTGGGGATTGACGACTTCGGTAATTCTGTCGAGCAGGAAGCGCCGCTGCTTGGCGTCAAACAGTCCGCAGTGATAGAGCACTGCCGTCAACAGCATCCGCCCCAGCAGGTCATCGTCAAACGCACTCAGATCGCTGCGCATGCATTCGAACAGGCGGTCGTTGCTCAACAATCGCAGGCTGGCGAGCGCTTCCTGCACACCGCACATTTGTCGGGCCAGCAGCGCATGCACCGGGTCTGCCGTTTGCAGCAGGCCAAGCAAGCCCTCGCAGTTACCCTGCTCACGCAGTAAGCGCTGCAACAACGGCTGCAACCGGCTGAGCGGATGGATCGGGTTGTATGGCAGTTGCTCCAGCAGCCGCGCATTGATCAATGGTAACCAACGCTCGGTTTGCCCCAGCAACGCCAACAGGAACAGTGTTTGAGCGTGCCATTGCCACAACTCTTCCGCCGTTCCTGGCGGCGGCAACAGCACGTCGCGCTGGCTCAGTTGCAACAGCATCGCCAGCGATGACAAATCAACGGTGGCTCGCGCATCGTGCAGTTTGAAATCTTCGGCAATGCGTTCGAGCGCGACGCGGCTGTAAGGACGCAATCGGCGTAACCAGAGTCGGCAGAGATTGTGCGGCGAATCTTCTTTCAGGGCTTCGGGCAATTGTGGCGAAAGTGCATTTTCATCGGTGTAGGCGTTCATCGCCAGCGGGATCGGCGCCTGCGTCAACCAACGCACATGCTGCCCGGCCTGTTGCTTGAATCCGCTCAGCACCAACGCCTCAAGGGCATCCACCGACAACGGCTCGTCGAGCATTTGCTGTAACAGCGGCACGTCACCGCGATGCAATGCCCAGGCATGTCGATAGAGTCGCTGCAACCTTGGGTCGCCATGGTTACCAAGCAACAGCGCCAGCAACGGCAGTTCATCGTCGCTCATGCGCCAGTCGACGAAGGCCTTGGCCAGCCCCTGAAGTTCGAGGTCGCCAATACCCATCCAACGCACCAAGGTTTCCGGTCTCTGCGAAGGGCTGCCATATTGCTGACTGACATGGTCGAGCTCGCTGGACCAGTCACTGAACGCCTGTGCTCGATCAAATGCCTGAATCAGCAGCGGCAGAAAGTCCGGCTGACGTTCTGCGCACATTGCCATCAAGTGGCTTTCGGCCTTCGGATGGCGATGCTCCTGCCAGAGCCGGATCCAGCATGGCCACGCCTGATCGTCCAGGCCCAGTAGCGTGTTTTGACAGGCCAGCAGGTAAAGCCAATCGACATCATCCGGATTTTTGCCCTGCTGCTCTACGCAACACTGCAGCCACCCTGCACCACCCATGCCCGCCTGAGTGAACTGCGTCACTAGCCGCTTGATGTACATTTCATCGTTCGGCAACGGCAGGCAGGTGTGCCGACTGGCAAAGTCGGCGAACTCATCGAGCGGACGCTGAGCGAAGATGAAATCGAGACTGCGCGCGTACCACAAGGATTCGGTCTGCGCAGCTTCTGACCAGACGCTCATCAGATCCGTATCGAACGGATCACCCGCCTTGATCCGTTGCAGAAACGCTTCGACACGCTCTGCGTCGTCAAACGACAGGTCCAGCAACTGCTGGTCCCAGGCCATGCGCTCGGCCAACAGGTTCGCGCAACGATAGGACAGCGGCCCGGCGTCAGCCAGCCGATGGTACAAGCCCCAACTGAGGTCATCGAGAGACTCGAGGGGCAGTTGATCCAGCCCTCGGATAAACGTCTGCCAGGCTGCAAAATCGAAACGCCGCACAGGATCGTCAAGCAACTCGCAGAAATCGACGAAGGCCTGCGGCACCTCGATGACTGTCTGCTCCGGCTCTTCGAATTCCTCGAACTCTTCGGGTTCCTCTTCATCGCCTTCGCGTGCCAGACGCAGCGCTTTTTCGTAGGCCATGCGCAGCGCCTGAAAACCTTCGGGATCGGTCTCCGGGTGATGTTCCGGCAGGCGTGTGCGGTAGGCGTTGCGAATGAGGGTTTCGTCGGTGGTGGGCTCGATGCCCAGGCGGATCCAGCAACTCATGACCAGTCGAACTCCTTGAGCGATTCGGGACGTTGCGGCAAGTCGAGATCCAGATGCCAAGGCAGTTTGTCCAGAAAAACCGGCATGTTCTGCTGAAGGCCACGAGCGATTTGCACGCTGTTGGGTTGCTCGCCCTGTCGATCCAACTCGCAAGCAAAGGTGTCGTTGCCCTCGTTCTCACTCCCCCAGAATCCGCGGCCAATCAAAAACCCGTTGAAATAGGATTTCCAGCTGCTGTAGTGATACTGCGCCCTGACCGCCAACCGTCCGTGCAGCCAAGTGCTTTCGGGCAAATCAATCCATTGGTTGCGCACCGCGCAACGCAGCAGGAACCCCATGCGGCCATAGTCCCAGGACAAAATGCCGCCCGGCCCGCACTCGCCAAAAGTGCGACTGGCGAATTCGTGCAGAATGCGCTCACGCGGTTCAAGGGTTTCCAGCAGCGCCCGCCATTCGCCGGGCAGACAGCGCTGCCACGCGTGATAGGCGCCTTTAAGGTGTCTGGCATGACCGTTGTCGGTCATGCGCTCGAACATGCTCAACAATTGCTGCCGGTCATTGATACCCCAGCTGCATTGCAAATCGATAAATTCCGGTGCGGAGTAAAACGCCGGCTCGTCGTATTCGGCTCCGGGATTAAGCGCCACCATCGGTGCAGACAGGGCGCACAGCCAACGCTGTTGAATCTCATCCATGAAAAAGGCTCCAGGCCGACCGGCGAAAAATGGGGTCGGCAAAACTGCGCGGATTGTAAAGAGCCGTGGCAATAGCGGCAAACGTTGCGAACACTTTTGCAACGCGCACAAAAAAGGCCCCGACGTATCGGGGCCTTCGTTCAGCGACTCAGCGCCTGTTCAGACGATTGTGTGTCTGCGCGTGAAATCAGTGCTGCAGAACCGGCTTCTGCGTCCCGTTGATCGGGATGCGTTTGGCCTTCGCTTCTTCCGGGATCACTCGCAACAGGTCGATGCTCAGCAGACCGTTGCTCAGATCCGCAGCCTTGATCTCGATGTGATCGGCCAGACGGAAGGACAGCTTGAAAGCACGCTGAGCGATGCCTTGGTGCAGGAACGTCACGTCTTCGTTGACGTCACGCTTGCCGCCACTGATGGTCAACACACCCTTCTCGACTTGCTTTGCAGATTTTTTAGGCCACTTCGGCGACCGACAGACCGAGTAAACGCGAGACGTGATCCAGTTCCGTCTCGCGGCGCAGCACGGTAAACAGCTCGACCGCCTCTGGATAATTGCGTGTCAACATGGCCAGCCACTGCTTCAAGCGGCCCGGCGATTGGCGCGCGGTCATCTGCGCTTTGGCTTGCAGCCAGAAATCCTGGATCAGTGGCAGCAGCTCGGCCCAGGTCATCTCGACCACTTCTTCACCCGCACGGGCAGCGGCGATCTGTTTGGCCAGATCCGGGCGCGAAACCAGACCACGACCGAGCATGATGTCTTCCACGCCGCTAATTTCGCGGCAACGACGCCAGTCCTCGACGCTCCAGATATCACCGTTGGCGAACACCGGCACCTTGACCACTTCCTGCACGCGCGGGATCCACTCCCAGTGTGCGGGCGGTTTGTAACCGTCCATTTTGGTCCGTGCGTGAACCACGATGTGCTCGGCGCCACCTTCGGCCAATGCCGTGGCGCACACCAGCGAACCATCCGGGCTGTCGAAGCCCAAGCGCATTTTGGCCGTAACGGGTATGTGCGCAGGCACGGCGCGACGCACGTGCTCGACGATCTGATTGAGCAACTCGGGCTCTTTAAGCAGCACCGCACCGCCACGGGATTTATTGACTGTTTTGGCTGGGCAGCCGAAGTTGAGGTCGATCACTTCGGAGCCGAGTTCGCAGGCCAACGCAGCGTTTTCCGCCAGACACACAGGATCGGAACCCAACAGCTGAACACGCAGCGGCACACCGGACGCGGTGCGGGCACCGTTGAGCAGTTCAGGGCCGAACTTGTGGAAATAGGCCGGGGTGAGCAACTGGTCGTTGACCCGAATGAACTCGGTCACGCACCAGTCGATGCCGCCAACGCGGGTCAGCACGTCACGAAGGATGTCGTCGACCAACCCCTCCATGGGCGCCAGAGCAATTTGCATGGGGAAACACTACTTGAGGAAAAACGTGCGGCAGTTTACTGGATTGCGCGTAAATCCGCAGAACAACCCATATCCCTGTGGGAGCGAGCTTGCTCGCGAAGGCGACGTGTCAGTTGATACAACCGTTACTGACACACCGCCTTCGCGAGCAAGCTCGCTCCCACATTAGAGCTAAACAATCTCAGCTATCTGGATCGCCGGGCCATAGCCTTCGATAAACTCCGCCGGCATGCGCTTGGGCTTGCCGGTGGACAGTTCGATGCAGACAAACGTGGTCTGGGCGCGCAGCAGCGTGGTGTGGTCGCTTGGGCGGATCAGCTGGAAATGCCGGGTCATTTTCAGGCGCTGGTCCCAATCGACGATCCAGGTCGCCAATTGCAACTCGTCACCTTCATAGGCCGCCGCCAGGTAATCGATCTCGTGGCGCACCACGGCCATCGCCCGATCCAGCCGCCGGTACTCGACCAGATCCAGCCCCAGACGCTGCGAGTGGCGCCAGGCGCAACGTTCAAGCCAGGTCACGTACACCGCGTTGTTGGCGTGCCCCAGCCCGTCGATGTCCTCGGCGCCCACTTGCAGATCAATGGTAAACGGCGTCGCCCGATCCCAGCCCATGCCACACTCCCGGTCAGATTATTCAACCGAAGCAGTGTAACGGATGCTCACGCCGATTGGCGCGCCTGAAGGCTGCGACCGGTCAGCAGTGATAACACGCCATCAATCACCCGTGGGTCGGCCAGCACGCGCTGATGACCACCGCTTTCAAGGCGCAGCAGACGACTGTCGAACCAGGATTCGTGGATTAACTGGGATTCCTTGACCGAGACAAAGTTGTCGTCCTCGGCATGCACGATCAGGCCGGGCATATCCAGTTGATAGTGCGCGACGTCGAGGGTGGCGGCACGCATGCCGACATCTTGCTCGACCTGGCGAATGAATGCGGAACGCGCTCTGGGCGGCATCCCCACGTAGCGGGCAAATCCGCGCAGCACGCCAAGAATGCGCGCGGGCGCGGCAATGCTGACGAGGGTTTCGGTGCGCAGGCCCAACTGCACGGCGAGCATCGCACTGGCGCCGCCCATGGAGTGACCAATGACGGCTTGCAAGGGCGGCAGTTCTGCGGCGGCTTCAAGCATGGCGCGGGCAAACAACACGACATTGGCCTCACGCCCCGGTGAGCGACCATGGGCCGGGCCGTCGAGTGCAACCACCGTATAACCGGCGTCGACCAGTGCAGTGATCAGCGCCGCAAATTGAGTGGGCCGCCCTTCCCAACCGTGCATCAGCAAAACCGCAGGACCGTGGCCCCAGCGCAAAGCTGACAAACCGAAGCGCAAAGTGATCCGTTCGGAATTGGCCAGCAGCGGCAATTCCCAATCACGCAGTGGCAGAGCGCGCGGCGTCATGAACGCCAGACGCATTTTGCTCGCCACCCGATGCGGTGCAATCCAGCCCAAGGTGCCATTAACGCCACGAACCCACTTCAACGTGTTCATCGCTCTCTCCTCAGGCGTGTTGCCTTCAGGTCAACGCACCGCCGACTTGGCAGCGCGCAGCAATCGATCGGATAAGTCTCCCGGGCCGAGCGCTCTTGCGAGTGCCAGACCACCCACCATCAAGGCCACGTCAGCCAGGGCTTTGTCGGTGTCCTCAGGGCTGGACGCCAACTGCGCAATCATCAATTCCAGGTGTTCGTTCAGCGCAATGCGGAACGACTCAGGCAAACGGCCCAATTCGCCAATGGAGGCAGGAATCGGACAGGCCGCCTCACTGGAGTCACGGTGCTTACGCGACAGGTAGAACGCAGCGACGAGCGAGCGGCGTTCTTCGCCGGTCAGTTCGGTGTCCATGTCGGCAATCAGGTCGCGACGCCGACCCAGCAACTGCTTGAACGCTTCGAGCATCATCGCGTCCTTGCTTTCGAAGTGCGCATAGAAACCGCCGACAGTCAGGCCGGCTGCGCCCATCACTTCGCCCACGCTTGGGTCTGCCGGGCCGCGCTGGATCAGTGCGGCGCTGGCAGCCTTGAGGATGCGTTCGCGGGTTTGAGCTTTTTTATCGTTCATCGTTGCCTCCGAATATTACGACTAGAATATTATTCGCATAATAATATTCCACAAGTCAAGAATATGACCGTTGGTCTGAAGCACAGTGTATGGAAAAAGGAGAGTTGGCCAAACGCCAGACAAACAAAAGGGCCATTCAATAATTGAATGACCCTTATAAAATCCCGCAGAGCGGGTAATCGTGGCGTCCCCTAGGGGACTCGAACCCCTGTTACCGCCGTGAAAGGGCGGTGTCCTAGGCCACTAGACGAAGGGGACACAAACCCTTCTATACAACTGATCAGTGCTGAGAGCTGATCGATTCAAGGCCGGTGTGGCCAGACCTTGAACTTGTAAAATTGGTGGAGCTTAGCGGGATCGAACCGCTGACCTCCTGCATGCCATGCAGGCGCTCTCCCAGCTGAGCTAAAGCCCCGGATTTTTCGCCTCGCGGCGGAGTGACATCTTGCAACATCACTTCTGTAAAACTGGCGTCCCCTAGGGGACTCGAACCCCTGTTACCGCCGTGAAAGGGCGGTGTCCTAGGCCACTAGACGAAGGGGACGTAAACCCTTCTATACAACTGATCAGTGCTGAGAGCTGATCGATTCAAGGCCGGTGTGGCCAGACCTTGAACTTGTAAAATTGGTGGAGCTTAGCGGGATCGAACCGCTGACCTCCTGCATGCCATGCAGGCGCTCTCCCAGCTGAGCTAAAGCCCCTCATCGTTGATGTCATCGCTGAGGACGGGGCGAATCTTAATGGCGCTTCTGAGGGCTGTCAAACTTATTTTTAAAATATTTCAAAGTTTTTTGCCGACATAACAATCACTTACCGCCCCCCCCCGTAAAACGGGGATGCTGCCGAAGAGCCGGATCAAAAGAGATCACAACCTCCGACAGCGCAACACAGCCTCAGGCGATAGCGCCCAGCAGTTTTTCCCACTCTTTGTTTTCTTTCTTCGACACGCCGCCCAGCAGGTCAATCGCCTGACGCAGACGGAAGCGGGTCAGGTCCGGCCCGAGGATTTCCATCGCATCAAGCACCGACACCGAACTCGCCTGCCCGGTGATCGCCGCGAACATCAACGGCATCGCATCACGCAGTTTCAGCTCCAGCGACTCGACCACCGCCTGAATCGTCGCAGTGATGCTGTCCTTCTCCCATTGACGCAGGCTTTCCAGCTTCCACAGAATCAATTGCATCAACTGGCGAACCTGATCGCCCGAGAGCTTTTTCGATTCGAACAGTTTGGCATCCGGATTAACGCCGCCGGCGAAGAAGAACCCGGCCAACGGTGCGACCTGGCTGAAGGTTTCAACACGGCCCTGCACATGCGGCGCGATCTTCATCATGTATTCCGGGTTCAGCGCCCAGGTCTGCAAGCGGCTGGCGAACTCTTCTACCGGCAGATCACGCAGCCACTGGCCGTTGAGCCACGACAGTTTCTCGACGTCGAAGATTGGCCCGCCGAGGGACACACGCTTGAGGTCGAAGTTGTCGACCATTTCCTGCAGCGAAAACTTCTCACGCTCGTCCGGCATCGACCAGCCCATGCGCCCCAGATAGTTGAGCATCGCTTCCGGCATGAAGCCCATGCGCTCGTAGAACGTCACCGAGGTCGGGTTCTTGCGCTTGGACAGCTTGCTCTTGTCCGGGTTACGCAGCAGCGGCATGTAGCACAGCTCCGGTTGCTCCCAGCCGAAGTACTCGTAAAGCAGGATCAGCTTCGGCGCCGACGGCAGCCATTCTTCGCCGCGCAGCACGTGGGTGATGCCCATCAGGTGATCGTCGACCACGTTGGCGAGGAAGTACGTCGGCAGGCCGTCGGTCTTCATCAGCACCTGCATGTCCATGCGATCCCACGGGATCTCGACATCGCCACGCAGCATGTCCGGCACCACACAGACGCCTTCGCTCGGCACTTTCATGCGGATAACGTGGGGCTCGCCGGCGGCCAGGCGAGAAGCGACTTCTTCCTTGGACAGCAACAGCGCACGGCCGTCGTAACGTGGAGTTTCGCCACGGGCCTGTTGCTCGGCGCGCATCTGGTCCAGCTCCTCTGCCGTGCAGAAGCACGGGAAAGCGTGACCCAGTTCAACCAGTTGCTGGCAATATTTCTGGTAGATATCGCCACGTTCGCTTTGACGATACGGGCCATGCGGGCCGCCGACGTCAGGGCCTTCACTCCACTCGATGCCGAGCCAGCGCAGGGCGTCGAAGATCTGTTGTTCAGACTCGCGCGTCGAACGCAACTGATCGGTGTCTTCGATCCGCAGGATGAACTCACCGCCATGCTGCTTGGCAAAGCAGTAGTTGAACAATGCGATGTAAGCGGTACCTACATGGGGATCCCCGGTAGGCGATGGCGCGATGCGAGTGCGGACGGTGGTCATGGCATGTCTCGAAAATAATGAAAAGCAAAGATCAATAAGCGGCGAATGGTAACAGGCGACACCCGCCCCGCTCCAGCGGGCAGGGTATTTAAGCCAGGTTTGTGTCTGTCAGGTCCGTTGGCCGTGGTGAATGGCCGGATAATTCACCGCACCATCACACAGCCAAAAGACGCTCGCGCAGCTTGGAAATTTCATCACGCATCTGCGCCGCCGCTTCAAACTCCAAGTCCCGAGCAAGCTGATACATCTTCTCTTCCAGCGCCCGAATGCGCTTGGTGATCTCGCTTGGCGAGCGCAACTCGGCCTCGTACTTGGCGTTTTCTTCGGCGGCCTTGGCCATGCCCTTGCGCTTCTTGCTGCGCGAGCCGGGCACCGTGGCGCCTTCCATGATGTCAGCGACGTCCTTGAACACACCTTTTGGGGTGATGCCATTTGCGAGGTTGAAGGCGATCTGCTTGTCGCGACGGCGTTCGGTCTCGCCAATTGCGCGCTCCATCGAACCGGTGATGCGATCGGCATACAGAATCGCCCGGCCGTTGAGGTTACGCGCCGCACGGCCGATGGTCTGGATCAGCGAGCGCTCGGAGCGCAGGAAGCCTTCCTTGTCCGCGTCGAGGATTGCGACCAGTGACACTTCCGGCATGTCCAGGCCCTCACGCAACAGGTTGATCCCGACCAGCACATCAAAGGTGCCGAGGCGTAGATCGCGGATGATCTCGACCCGCTCGACCGTGTCGATATCCGAGTGCAGATAACGTACGCGCACGCCGTGGTCGGCGAGGTAATCGGTCAAATCCTCCGACATGCGCTTGGTCAGCGTGGTGACCAGCACACGTTCTTCCAGCGCCACGCGCTTACCGATTTCCGAGAGCAGGTCATCCACCTGAGTCAATGCCGGTCGGATTTCGATTTGCGGGTCCACCAGACCGGTCGGACGCACCAGTTGCTCGACAACGCGACCGGCGTGCTCCGCCTCGTAATTGCCCGGCGTGGCCGAGACAAAAATCGTTTGTGGGCTGATGGTTTCAAATTCGTCGAAACGCATAGGCCGGTTGTCCAGCGCCGAAGGCAGACGAAAACCGTATTCCACCAAGGTTTCTTTACGCGAGCGGTCACCTTTATACATCGCGCCGACTTGCGGCACGCTGACGTGGGATTCGTCGATTACCAGCAAGGCGTCGGCCGGGAGATAGTCGAACAAGGTCGGTGGCGCTTGGCCGGAGTCACGACCCGAGAGGTAGCGCGAGTAGTTTTCGATGCCATTGCAGTAGCCCAGCTCGAGGATCATCTCCAGATCGAAACGGGTGCGCTGCTCCAGACGCTGGGCTTCCACCAGTTTGTTGTTGCTGCGCAGGTATTCAAGACGCTCCTGCAACTCGACCTTGATCCCCTCGATGGCGCCAAGCAGGGTTTCACGCGGCGTCACGTAGTGGCTCTTAGGGTAGAAGGTAAAGCGCGGCATCTTGCGGATGACTTCGCCGGTCAGCGGATCGAACGCGGAAATACTCTCGACCTCGTCATCGAACAGCTCGATGCGGATGGCTTCCAGATCCGATTCCGCCGGGTAGATGTCGATCACATCGCCGCGTACGCGAAAGGTCGCGCGGGCAAAATCCATGTCATTGCGGGTGTATTGCAGGTCGGCCAGACGCCGCAGCAGCGCACGCTGATCGAGCTTGTCGCCGCGATCGACGTGCAACACCATCTTCAAATAGGTTTCCGGGCTACCCAGACCATAGATGCACGACACCGTGGTGACGATGATCGAGTCCTTGCGCTCCAGCAGCGCTTTGGTCGCGGAAAGGCGCATCTGTTCAATGTGGTCGTTGATCGACGCATCCTTCTCGATGAAGGTGTCGGACGACGGCACATAGGCTTCGGGCTGGTAGTAGTCGTAGTAGGAAACGAAATACTCGACCGAGTTGTTCGGAAAAAAAGCCTTGAACTCACCGTACAATTGCGCAGCGAGGGTCTTGTTCGGCGCCAGCACCAGAGTCGGACGCTGAATTTGCGCGATGACATTAGCGATGCTGAAGGTCTTGCCCGAGCCGGTCACACCGAGCAGCGTCTGGTGCGCCAACCCAGCCTCGATGCCCTCCACCAACTGGCGGATGGCTTCCGGCTGATCGCCGGCGGGCTCAAAGCGGGTGACTAGCTGGAATTCGGACATACACACCTCTGGGATCGCGGGGTTCCGAGCAAAGCGGAACACCACGGGGACGACCGCAAACGACCGATGTCGCGCAAGAAAAAAGCTGGATTGTGCTGAATGTGGTGGCGATTGCCTTGGCTTTCAAGGCAAACGCCCTACATCCGGTAAAAACTCTGACACGCTCAATCGACTAACGGTCAAGAAATAATCGGAAAAACTTACCCTAAAAGCCGAATCGCCTGTCGCCATTGCTCGGTGATGGCCTCTATACTAGCTCCCCGTTTGTGCACCGCTCTAGTGCATCCGGCTGGAGCGCGACACGTCCCTCCACTCCCCATTCAGAGCCGCCGCAAAAATGAGCCTGTTCTCCGCTGTCGAAATGGCACCCCGCGATCCAATCCTGGGCCTCAACGAAGCATTCAACGCCGATACCCGGACCACCAAGGTCAACCTGGGCGTAGGTGTTTACTGCAACGAAGAGGGGCGAATTCCACTTCTGCGCGCCGTTATCGAAGCCGAGACGATTCGCGTCGCTCAACACGCTTCGCGCGGTTACCTGCCGATCGATGGCATCGCCGCCTACGACCAGGCCGTGCAAAAGCTGCTGTTCGGTAACGACTCGCCGCTGATCAGCGCCGGTCGCGTCATCACCACTCAGGCCGTCGGCGGGACCGGCGCACTGAAAATCGGTGCCGACTTCCTCAAGCAACTGCTGCCGAACGCCGTTGTGGCGATCAGCGACCCGAGCTGGGAAAACCACCGCGCGCTGTTCGAAACCGCCGGTTTCCCGGTACAGAACTACCGTTACTACGACGCAGCCACTCACGACGTAAACCGTGCCGGCATGCTCGAAGACCTCAACGCCCTGCCGAACGGTTCGATCGTTATCCTGCACGCCTGCTGCCACAACCCGACCGGGGTCGACCTGACCCCGGCGGACTGGAACAACGTACTGGAAGTGGTCAAGGCCAAAGGTCACGTGCCGTTCCTCGACATGGCTTATCAGGGCTTCGGTGACGGCATCGACGAAGACGCCGCGGCTGTGCGCCTGTTCGCAGAGTCGGGCCTGACCTTCTTCGTTTCGAGCTCGTTCTCCAAGTCGTTCTCGCTGTACGGCGAGCGCGTTGGCGCGCTGTCGATCATCAGCGAGTCGAAAGAAGAAAGCGCGCGCGTGCTGTCGCAGGTCAAACGCGTGATCCGCACCAACTACTCCAACCCGCCGACCCACGGTGCAAGCATCGTCGCCGCCGTGCTGAACAGCCCGGAACTGCGCGCGCAGTGGGAAGCCGAACTGGCGGAAATGCGCCTGCGTATTCGCGGAATGCGCGAGCAAATGGTCAGCCTGCTGGCAGAAAAAGCGCCACAGCGCGACTTCAGCTTCGTCGGCCGCCAGCGTGGCATGTTCTCCTACTCCGGCCTGACCACTGAACAGGTTCATCGCCTGCGCAACGAGTTCGGCATCTACGCCCTGGACACCGGCCGCATCTGCGTGGCTGCGCTGAACCAGAGCAACATCAAGGCTGTAACGGATGCGATTGTTCAGGTCATCTGATTTCGCGCCGCGATGAAAAACGGGAAGCCTTCAGGCTTCCCGTTTTTATTTGTCCCGAAAATGTGTCCACACCCTCTAGACTGCACACAGATTTAACTGTGGGAGCGAGCAAGCCCGCTCCCACAGGGTATGAGTCAATCCGAGAATTTTGCGAGAAACCCCATGAAAAACGACAACCTGCGCGCCGACCGTGACGAGATGGATGATTTCATCCCTCGCGCACCGGCCAAACGCGAAAAAAGCCTGGTGCTGCAAGTGGCAGCCGGGGTGTTTCTCGGTGGCCTGGCCCTGTGGCTTGTGCAACTGGCAGCCACAGCGGCTTACGCCAAGCTGATGATGGGCACCATCACTTTCGGCAGTTAAGCCAATTCGCTCGCACGTTGGCTGGCGGCATCGTCATAGACAACGTACAGCGATTCGGCGATCTGGCTTTTAATGGCCTTGGCGGTTTCCAGGCCGAGGACAAAACCCTCTGCCTTGCCGCCAGCGCGGTTTAATTCTTCAGCGGTGCTGGCCTGGGTGATTGCATCGAAGAGTTTTTCGGCGTGCGGGCCGACGCCTTTTGGCAGGCTGATTTGAGCGGTGGTCATGCGAGCACCTCGATGTGCAGTGATGTGTGATTCATGGCGCGTACCTTTTCGGCGAATGGCCGGCAGCGCGTGTGACCACTTCCGGGCGGCCATGGTAGTCCTCTGAGGCGATTCTGGTAACCGCCAATCGCCTACAAACCACCGTCCGTCCTGACGAATCACACAAATCAATAACAGACGCTTGACTTCTCTTTTTGAATCAGTAACATACGCACCAATTCCGCAATAGCTCAGTTGGTAGAGCAAGTGACTGTTAATCACTGGGTCCCTGGTTCGAGTCCAGGTTGTGGAGCCAAATACTAAAGCCCCTGAATCGAAAGGTTCAGGGGCTTTTTTGTGGGCGCTCGAAAAAGATCATCTCCACGGAAACCAAAAGGCCGATCTGTCTCACAACAGATCGGCCTTTTTATTCGATCAGCGATCAGACGTGCTCGCTGCTCTTCACCAGAACCTTCGGCGCACCGTGACCATGGTCGTGATCCGCGTCGACTTCGATCACCGGTACTTCCTTGCCATCGCAGTCATGCAGTTTGCCATCGCTGAAGTAGTCACCCTCACGCAGCGCTGCAAGATCGCGATAGCGCAGAGTTCGCTCCTCCGCCACGGCAAACACCGACTGCTGGTCAGAGTTGCCGGCAGTGAAGTGGTTAAACGCCAGGTTAAGCAGGATCGCCATGACCGCCGACGAGCTGATGCCCGAGTGGAAAATGGTCGCGAACCAGCTCGGGAATTGATCGTAGAAGCTCGGCGCAGCAATCGGGATCATGCCGAAACCAATCGAGGTCGCGACGATGATCAGGTTGACGTTGTTGCGGTAATCAACCTTCGACAGCGTGCGGATACCGCTCGCCGCCACCGTGCCAAACAGCACGATACCGGCACCGCCGAGTACCGAAGTCGGCACTGCCGCGATCACCCGCCCCATGAACGGCAGTAGACCGAGAATCACCAGAAACAAACCACCGGTGGCGACCACATAACGGCTCTTGATCCCGGTCACCGCCACCAGCCCGACGTTCTGGGCGAAGGCACTTTGGGTAAACGAACCGAAGATCGGCGCAAACATACTCGACAGCATGTCTGCACGCAGACCATTGCCCAGACGCTTGGAATCGACTTTGGTCTCGATGATTTCACCGACCGCCAGGATGTCTGCCGAAGTTTCCACCAAGGTCACCATGACCACGATGCACATCGACAGGATCGCTGCGAAGTGGAAGGTCGGCATGCCGAAATGGAACGGCGTAGGGAAGCCGAACATCGGCCCTTGAGTGACGCTGGAGAAGTCCGCCATGCCAAGGAACACCGCCAGCACTGTGCCGATCACCATGGCCAACAGGATCGACAAGCGCGAGATGGTCGAGCTGCCGACCTTGCTCAGCAGCAACACCAACACCAGCGTGACCGCCGCCAGACCGATGTTCTGCACGCTGCCGAAGTCCGGCGCGTGACTATTGCCGCCCATGGCCCAGCGTGCGGCAACCGGCATCAGCGTGAGGCCGATGGTGGTGATCACAATGCCGGTCACCAGCGGCGGGAAGAACTTGGTAATGCGCGAGAACACCGGGGTGATCAACAAACCGATCAGTGACGCGGCAATCACCGCGCCAAGCACCGACTGGAAGCCACCCTCCCCGCCGCTGCTGACGATCGCCACCATGGTCGCAACGCCGGAGAACGACACGCCCTGAACCAGCGGCAACTGACAGCCGAAAAACGGTAGACCCAGGGTTTGCAGCAGCGTCGCCAGCCCCCCCGCAAACAATGAAGCAGCAATCAACAAACCAATGTCCGCGGGCGACAGCCCGGCGGCCTGACCGATGATCAGTGGCACCGCGACGATACCGCCATACATGGTCAGAACATGTTGCAGGCCGTAAGCCATATTCGCGCCGACCCCGAGATTTTCGTCCTCGGGCCGTTGGTGTGAAACATGGGGCGTTTTCATGGTGGGGGGTTCCCTGGTTTTTGTTATGCGCACACTGTATTCAAAAGTCGCGACAAGTGTCTATCGCTTTGTATACAAAATATCATCTCCAGTTATCCGAAACCCGAACCGCGAAGAGCTATTGAGCTCAACCTCGGCGCGTGGCAGGATCGGCGGCATGCCGTATGGATTAACGGAAACCCTTTCCGGGATCAGATATGGAATTCAGCATGAGTGGAAAACCAGCTGCACGCGCTACAGACGCCACAAACTGCCCTGGGCATGCCGCACAGAAAATCGCTTCCGGCTCGCCCGACGTTTTTTTCGATGGATTGCCAGCCGCGCGCCTCGGGGATCCTGCCTCTTGCGGCAGTACCATCAGTAGCAATATTTCGGCAACGGTCTTCATCAACGGAAAAAATGCCGCCACGCAAGGCAGCCTTGGCACTCATGGCGATGTCATCATCGGCGGCTCCGGCACGGTCATCATTGGCCAAAGTGGCGGTGGCGCAGCGGTCAGCCCAGTTCCCCCGATCTACCTCGGCTTCGACGAGCAATTCACCCTGTCGGACGCCGAAGGCCAGCCTGTGCCGGACTTCGCTTATAAAATCACCACCGCCTCAGGCAAGATTTTCCGCGGAGTCACCAATGAACGGGGGCTGACCCAACGCGTCTCTACCAGAGCAACCGAACTGTTGCATCTGGAACCCGACGACCTGGCCTGAACAGGCGGAATCAGTCTGCTGAAAATTATCTGAAAGGAGCTGTAACCAGCATGGCGCTTGCGATCCTGAACAATAACCTCGCCCCCTCGAACAGGCAGAGTGGCAGTACCCACCCGTCTACCGTCGTCACCAAATACACCAAACGCGCTGGCGACGACGGCTGGCTGAGCGTAAAGCTCGAACCCAAGGGCACCCTCGTCGCGCTGTGCGAATTCACCAAAGTGACACTCGCCAAGGAGTCAGGTGGTCGAACCTACTTTCGGATTGCCGATGGCAACTCGGAATTCGTCGGGCAGACCGCCAGCCTGAAGACCGAAAATGCCTTGAAGTACCTGATAGACACGCCGCCCACAGGACCGGCGACTGTGAAGGTCAAATACACCGGCGCACCGGCGCATGCCGTATCGGAGTTCAAAGGTAAAATCCTTCAGCAATGGGCCTAGGTCAGTTTCAACGGCAAAACGGCAAAGGTGACCCTCAATAGTAAGTGGGGCGGCCAATACACACCGATCCCGCCCGGCCGCCACCGGATCATGGCACCCGACCGCTCCCACGGGAACATTTCAACCGGCGGCTATAAGACCAAAGGCAGCCTGCATTGCACAGATGTCTGGTTTCCAATCGAACTGCAAGGCGCGAAAGGCAATAGTAGCCGTTACATCCATGTCGGCCATTTGTCCGACGGCTGCGTCACTTTTTATGAGTTGATCAAATGGAACGATGTCTACGATTACCTCATTTGCCGGCGAGTCAAAGGTGAAGGCGGGAAATATGTCGGCGAACTGCTGGTGGAGAAATAAATGAAACGGCTGTTCCTTATCCGATGGATACCCGCGCTGTTGCTGGTAATTGCCAACAGCGCCAGTGCCGATTTTGGCTGTGATGACTTTCTGTCGAAGCTCGCAGACAAGCCATCGTTTGTTGAATTCAAAGGCTGCAAGCAGGCGCTTGACCGCATGGGCCGGCCATTTTCAGCCAGTTATGAAGTATCCGGGGCCAATGCTTCGAAAGCCGAACAGTACCTTGAGCAGCACTTCGGGATATCGCCGATCACGCGCGCCTGTTGTGTCTGGGACTCAACCCAAAATGGTTTCAGGGATCCAGCAACAGGCATCAACTACCTGATCAGCATGGGCTCAGAAGAAACAGAGGTCAGGCAACGAGAGTCGTGGGCCGAGATCAATCTCTTCACGATCCAGGTCGATGCTTACGCTGAGTATCCCTGAACCGGCTCGAGAAGGCGTCTGAGCACCGGCCTCAACAACTCTGGGTTCGCAACCCGTATCCCGAACTCAACCTCAAGCAGATCGAGTAAATCCTCTACATCCACGACATCACGCCGCTCGCTGTCGGCCCCCATGCGATGGATCGCGAAACTGCCATTGTTCAATGTACGCCGCCAGCCATCGCCAGTGCGCGCAACCATCAGGCGATTGGCAAACGGTGATTGCGGATGCGTCGAGACGTACCAGTTGCCGATGGTGAAATCGATATCTTCCTGGCGCTGCAAATCGAACAGGTACATCGGCCGCCATTCGCCCCCGACGTTGGCGCGCAGCATGTAGCCATCGGGTTGTTTTTCGATGCGGTACGGTTCGTGCGGTGTGGCTTGCTCGGCATCGGTATCGAGCATCAGCGGTGCGGTTGGCACCATGCCGCCGAAACCGACATCGGTGATGTAGCGCACGCCGTCGAGGGTTACCAGACTCAATCGATGGGTGCGCGCGGTCCAAGTGCCTTCGGGCTGATTCATGACCACTCGCCCGCTGATGGCCCGAACGTCAAAGCCCAATTCAAACAACAAGGCAAAAAACAGATGATTGAGTTCGTAGCAGTAACCGCCGCGTCCACCGTGCAAGATTTTCTGCTCAATCGAGGCAAGATCGATCAATACCGGGGCGCCGGCAACCGTCGCGAGATTTTCAAAGGTGAAAGCGCCGGTATGGCGCAATTGCAACTGACGCAGGGTTTCCAGGGTTGGTGGCGGTGGCGCCGCGAAACCCAGGCGTTGTAAATACAGTTTCAGATTCGTCAGGCGGGGCTCACTCATTGCTCAGTCCTTATGCATGGGGCCGCAAGTCACTGCGTTGATGGTCGCCATGTATACGGTATCGGGCAATGAATTCGACAATTGATTTCACCAATCGCCCCTAGCGTTTTTTGCGTGAACCGATGCGAACCCACGTCGGCGCATGGTCGCTGGCGTGCGGTTCGTTGCGCACCCAGGCATCCACACCGGCATCGTGCAAGTAGGGGCTCAGCGCCGGGTTGAGTAACAGATGGTCGATACGCAAACCGGAGTTGCTTTGCCAGTGCTGGCGAAAATAATCCCAGAAGGTATAGAGGCGCTCTTCGGGATACAGATGCCGCAGCGAATCGGTCCAGCCCTGCCCCAGCAAGCGCTGATAACACTCGCGGCTTTCGGGTTGCAGCAACGCATCCTTTAGCCATGAGCGGGTGTTGTAGATGTCCAGGTCGGTGGGCACGACATTGTAGTCACCCGCCAGCACCACGGGGTGATCGCTGCTTTGCAGATCCTTCGCATAGGCGATCAGCCGTTCAAACCACGCCAGTTTGTAATCGAATTTCGGCCCCGGCTGCGGGTTGCCGTTGGGCAGGTACAGGCAACCGACCAGCACGCCGTGCACCGCTGCTTCCAGATAACGGCTGTGCTTGTCCTCGGGATCACCGGGCAAGCCGCGCCGACTCTCCAGCGGTTGCGCATCGCGGGCGAGAATAGCCACACCGTTCCATGCCGCCTGACCGTGCCAGATCGCGCCGTAACCGGCAGCTTCCAGTTCGCATGCAGGGAATGCGCTGTCGAGCGATTTGAGTTCTTGCAGACAAACGATGTCCGGCTGCTCGCGCTTGAGCCATTCCAGCAGGTTGGGCAACCGCGCGCGCAGACCATTGACGTTGAACGTGGCGATCCGCAGGTTTTTCATCGTCCGAGGCTCGTGCCAGAGGGTGTGGAGATTCTGACCTTGTCACCCCCGCACTGGTTGCATCGGATCCCCCCTCTGAGGCGCCCCCCTCACAAAAACACCATAAAACCCTGTAGGGGATTGTTGGTGTCTCTGAAATTACCCGTGCATCCGACCAAAACGCCCGGACTGGAAGTCGGCGAAGGCCTGATGGATTTCCTGCTCGGTGTTCATCACGAACGGGCCGTGGCCGACGATCGGTTCGTCGATCGGCTCGCCGCTGAGGAGCAACACCACCGCGTCCTCGCTGGCCTCCAGAGTCAGCTGATGACCATCGCGCTCGAACAATACCAATTGTCCTTCACGCGCTGCTTGTGCACCGTTGATTTGCACCGAGCCTTTCAACAACACCAGCGCAGTATTGCGCCCTTCGTGCAGATCCAGCGTCAGCAACTTGCCAGCGTTCAGGCGCAGATCCCACAGATCGATGGGCGTGAAGGTGCGCGACGGACCTGTGTGACCGTCGAACTCACCGGCGATCAAACGCAGGCTGCCTGCATTGTCCTTGAGCGCGATGCTCGGAATGTCACCATCGAGAATTGTCTGGTAACCCGGCGCAGCCATCTTGTCCTTGGCCGGCAGGTTGACCCACAGTTGAACCATCTCCAGCTTGCCGCCGGTTTTGGCGAAGTTTTCCGAGTGGAACTCTTCATGGAGTATCCCGGACGCGGCGGTCATCCATTGCACATCACCCGGGCCGATGGTACCGCCGCTACCCGTCGAGTCGCGGTGCTGCACTTCACCGTCGTAAACAATCGTTACGGTTTCAAAACCACGGTGCGGATGCTGACCCACGCCGCGCCGCTCGGTGGTCGGCGTGAATTCGGCGGGCCCCGCATGATCGAGCAGCAAAAACGGGCTGATGTGTTTGCCGAGGTTGTCGTAGGAAAACAGTGTACGAACCGGAAAACCATCGCCGACCCAATGGCCGCGAGGGCTGGTGTAGATACCGATGATGTTTTTCATGGCGGGCTCCAAATGGGTGAATGACGCAATGGATTAAGCTTAATTGCATGACGACTAATGCACTAGACGGCAAAAATCAGCTTCAGCGTTCTATCTGGAGGACAGTGAGTTCCCGAAAGGCTGAAGACCGGGGCGCGGCCAACGCCTGACCAGCCCGAAAGGCATTGCGCCTGCCTGGGATTAAACGGCGGATTTTAGCCCTCAGTCCTGAAGACGCTGCGCGAGGCCGTGCATGGCCTCACGCAGCGTCGTGATCGCCATGACGACGGCCACGGTTTCAACCTCGTGGCACGCCTGCTCAAGATCAGCGCACGCCGACACCACACGCGCTGCGCCCACCATCTGCGCGCCGCCCTTGATGTGATGGGCCAGCTCGCGCAGCCCGCTGCGGTCATGCTCTTGGTTCAAATCGTCGAGGCGTTGCAGATCGTGATGCAGGCTGCGCAATACTTCTTCACGCAGGCTTTCAATCATCGAGTGATCAACGCCAGCCATCTGCTCCAGCGTGCTCAGGTCGATTTCCGTCAATGCCCGGTCTTCGATCGGTTCGACACCACTGACGCAATGGCTGGCCCCCGACAACGCCTGTTGCAGATCGTCCAGACGAATCGGTTTGAACAGGCATTCGTCCATTCCGACATCGAGGCAACGAATCTTCTCCTCGACCTGGGCATTAGCGGTAAAACCGATCAGGAGGCAAGGCGCGCGACCGTTCGTGGCTTCTTCGTCACGGATAGCCCGCGCCAGTTCATAGCCGTTGCGCCGGGGCATGTTGCAGTCGGTGATCACCACATCGAACGGCTGTGCCCGCCAACGCTCCAGTCCTTCATAGCCGTCCTCGGTGTCCACCGTGCGATGGCCCAGTTCACTCAACTGCCAGCACAGCAACAAGCGGTTCACCGGATGATCGTCTACCACCAGAACGCTCAGTGAGCACACTGGCGTATCCGGCGTTTGCAGCGTTGCCGGGGCAAGCGTGATGGCGGCCAGCAGCGGCAGTTCTAGGCTGACGTGCACCTGCGTACCCTGGCCAGGTTCGCTGTCGAGGCGCAACGTGCCGCCCATCATTTCGCAGAGGCTGCGACTGATCACCAGGCCCAATCCGGAACCACTGCGCACCGATCCGGCGTTGTTGCTTGCCTGTACGAACGGGCTGAACAACCTTTGCCGGTCCTGCGCACTGATGCCGATGCCGCTGTCTTCGATGACCACTTTCACGGCCAGTCGCAAGGCCGAAACTGCTGTCACTGTCAGCCTCAGACTCACTTCGCCTTCTTCAGTGAACTTGATCGCGTTGCTGAGCAGGTTCGACAACACTTGCTTGAAGCGCGTCGGGTCAATCAATACATCAACGTCGCTGTGTGCACCGAGCTCGACGTGCCACAGCAAGCGTTTCTGCCGCGCCAGCCCCTCAAACACCCGGCACACCGACACCACCAGTTCCCGCAGGTTGGCCCGTTCAGGCGCCAGGGACAAATGCCCGGTTTCAATGCGCGCGATGTCGAGGATGTCGCCGATCAGTGCCAATAACTGTTGCCCGGCATTGGATGCGACCTGAATGGCCAAGCGATCCGTCACGCCCTCATCGGCGCGTTTGAGCGCCAACTCGAGCATGCCGATCAATGCATTCATCGGCGTGCGAATTTCATGGCTCATGGTTGCCAGAAACGTGGTTTTGGCCCGGTTAGCGTCGTCCGCGGCGTCCTTGGCTAGCTGTAATTGTTGTAACCACTGCTGGCGCTGGCGGATCTGCCAGCGCTGAAAACCAATCCACACAAACGCCGCCAACAGCAGGCCCGCCGCACCGGCAAACCCAAGGAGAATATCGCGGCGATGACGCAGCCAATAACTCTCTTCTACCACTACATCATGGCCCCAGCGTTCAACCAGTTCGTCCATCTGCTGCGGGGCAATGCTCAGCAATGCCTTGTTCAGGATCGAATGCAGCGTAGAAGCCTGCGGCGCAGTGGCCAGGGCAATGCGGGCCGGTTGATCGCCGACGGTGCTGGCAATACGCAGACGATCGCGGTAGTGACGCGCGATCAGAAACCGCGCTACCAGCAACGAACTCACTGTGGCGTCGACCTGCCCTTTGGCAATCAACGCCATGCTTTCAGCGGGGCTTGTGACTTCGACAAAACGTATTTCAGGTACGCGCTCCTGCAAATAGTCGCGCAAGGGGTGGCCGCGATAAATCGCTAACCGTTTACCCACCAGGTCATCGAGATTGCGCGGGCTCGTCGCCGTTGTCTCACTGACCAGCACAAACGGATTGTTCAGATAGGCCCGGGTGAACTGCAGTTCGGTTTCACGCTCGCTGCTGGGCGTCACCACGGGCAACACGTCAAGCTCACCGGCCTTCAGTTGCTCGATCTGGCGATCCAGCGACAGCCCGCGCACGATCTCGAAATTCAGCCCGCTGCGTTGGCCGATCAGGCTCAGCAGTTGCGCCGCAAGCCCACTGAAACGGCCACCCGCGTCAAAAAAACTCAGCGGGGCAAAATCCTCGATGCCGCCGACCCGCACCACCGGATGTTGGTCCAGCCACTGCTGCTCAACGACACTGAGCTGCACCCGTGATTGTTCGGCCATCTCGGCAAGACCGACGCTCCAGCGCAGTTCGATGCGTTGCCGTTGTTCCATGGGAATCGCCGCCAACGCTTTGTCGACGAGACGTTTAAGGTGCACATCGCTACGCATCAGCGCAAAACCGAACGGATTGGCATCAAGCCCCGCTGGCCCGGCCAATTGCAGGTCGTTGCGATAATTGGTGTTGATCAAGTAGCTGGCACTGATGAAGTCACCCAGATAAACATCATCTGCACCAAACGCCACGGCTCCCAGTGCATCCATTGCCGAGGAGTAAAGTTGCACGCTCGCTTCGGGGTAGAACGCCTGCACCGTCGCCCACTGCATGTAATCCTCGACCATGGCGACACGCTTACCCGCGAGATCCATCGGCATGGACTCTTCAAGCCGGGTCACCAGCATTGGCTGATCTTCAGCATAGGGTCGGGACAGAACGATCGCAGGGTCGGCGATCTCGAAGCTGTTGGATGTCCCCAGTACGTCGAGATCGCCACTTTTGAGTGCCGCCATCACCGCATCCCGGTTGGCAAAACGCCGGACTTCGATTCTGAGGCCAAGCAGTTGCGCCAACAGGTCGGCGTAATCGGCCGTGAGCCCTTCCAGTTCATGCTGATTGCGGGTGATCTCGAACGGGGGGTAATCGCGACCGGAAATGCCCATGCGCAACACTGGATGCCGACTCAGCCATTGGCGGTCTTGTTCGTCCAGACGAATCTGGACATTATCCAGTCCGGAGCGGGTCAACACCTCCAGCACCTGCGGCGTTTCACTTGCCCAGCACGAGGTTACAAGGCTCAGCCACAGCCAACAGACACGCCCTCCCTGGCTCATGTCCGGATGCTCAGATCAAGTGATTGCGCTTGGCGAAATCGCGCAAGTGCACCGGTGTACCCATTCCGAGCTTCTTCATCAGTCGGGTTTTGTAGGTACTGACAGTTTTGTGACTGAGGTGCATGTCCTCGGCAATCGCCTTGTTAGCCTTGCCCTGCGCCAGTTGCACGAAAATGCTCAACTCTCGATCAGACAGCTGATCGATCATCTGTTTTTCCGTGGCTTGCACTGCGTTCAACACACTGACGTTGTCCGGCATTGCGGAAAAATAGGTGTAGCCCGACATCACGGCCTGTATGGCTTTGTGCAGCTGTTGCAATTGATTGGTCTTGGTCACGTAAGCCATCGCCCCGGCGCGCAGACAGCGCTCCTGGTAAAACAATGGATCGTGAGAACTGAACACCAGGACTCGGCAGTCAAGATCGTTGGCCTTGATCCGCGCCAGTACGTCCAGCCCGTCGAGTGCAGGCAAACGCAAATCAAGCACGACAAGCCGGGGCCGATGCTCGCGGAGCAGTTGCACCACCTCGTTGCCACTGGACGCCTCGTGAATCTCCTTGAAGCCTTCGGTTTGCAGCACGATTCGGATGGCGGCGCGCACCACCGGATGATCGTCGACGATCAGCGCTGACTTCATTTCCACTCCCGGTACAAAATCTGGCAATGAGCCCCCCGGAATCGGCTGATCCAGGCTCAAGGGCTGCGCCGCGACTGTTACACGCAATGGAATGGAAATCACCTGTCAGATCTGACAGTTGCGGCCAGCGTATTTCTATGCATGAGCCCGACGCCGCTCAACCCCATCCTGTTTCCATTGGGGTGCATCGACCAGCGCCATCAAGTCGCTGATCAACTGCCCGCCGGGCAACGCCGCATGGCTGATTTGCACGTTCTCCTGCACGAAACCCGATGCCACCTGCAACGGCGCCGAGGGTTCGTTGTAGATCAGCGCATGACACACCTGCGGGTTATCGAGGAAAAACCCCAGCAGATCCAGCGACCCCACCGCCAGTTCGGCGTTGATAACCACCACATCGAACGGTTCGCAGCCGTATTCCACCAGCGTCAACAGCTCGGCGATACTCTGCACCGGGGCAACGCAGTAGTAGTCGAGGCCGTTGAACAGGCGCTCGACTTTCATCCGGTGAAAATGCTGCGGATCGGCGATCAGGATACGCAGAGCTTTATTTATCATGGTCAATCCTCCGGTGATCAGGTTTCTGGGTGCGGCAAGACTACGCAACCTCAACAGAAGGTTCTGTAGGACTTTTCCTAAAAAAAGTCATTCGCCCGAGATCTGCTGATAACTGCGCCGTTGCAGCCAGTTCAGCAAATCGGTTCCGGCCATCGGTCTTGCGTACCAGTAGCCCTGCCCTTGCGTGCAACCCAGAGCCAGCAGCTCTCGGCGTTGCGCATCGGTCTCGATGCCCTCGATCACCACGGTCATGCCGAGGGTTTCGCCGAGCGCCAAGGTGCTGCTGATGGCTGCCCGGCAACGAGGTTCACGCTCAAGGTTACGAATGAAATCAGCATCGAGCTTGATCTCGTTGAAGGGCAACTGACACAAGCGTTGCAGCGAGGAATACCCGGCACCGAAGTCATCGATCGACAAGCGACAACCCATCATCCGCAACCGCACCAGACTTTCCAGACTGGTAGCCGGCGCTTCCAGCAAGCCGCTTTCGGTCAGTTCGAAGGTCAGGCCCGCACCTTGAGCGGCGTGGCGCGCCAGAATGCCTTTGAGGGTGGAGATCAATTCAGCGTTGGCCAACTGCACGGCTTGCAGGTTGAACGCCAGATTCAGGACGAAACCCTGCTCCCGGGCGCTGCGCTGGATATCCAGGGCCTGATCGAGCTGAGAGAACAGCAACTCGTCGAGCAAGCCGCAGCGTTCCAGCACCGGCATGAACAGCGCGGGCGAAATAATTCCTCGGGTCGGGTGCAGCCAGCGGCAAAGTACTTCTACACCGCAGACTTCACCGCTGCGCAGATCGAATTTTGGCTGATACCAGGCGTGCAATTGGCCATCGGACAACGCCCGCCGCACGGACACCTCACTGGCCAGCGTGACGACCGCCGACGTTGCCTCGCGAAGGCTCGGTCGCTCAACATATTTGTCCAGCAGATCGGCCAACACTTGGGTATGCAGGGGTTTACCGACATCGCCCAACAGGTCCAAACCGAGCAGCGTGACCATTTGATGCACCGCGCGGCGCAGATCGGCCGACAACGAACTGCTGATGATGACCGACTTTACCTGCCCGGAGGCGCCCACGCGTTGCAAGAACTGCAGGCCGTCCATGCCCTCCATTTGCAAGTCGCACAGGGCAATGTCCACGCAGCCGACCACCTTCAACAGCGCCAGCGCCTGCTCGCCGTCACAGGCTTCGTATATCTGCTGACACCCCAGGCCTTGCAAAATACTGACTGCAACAGAGCGTTGGAACGCGTGATCTTCAAGCACCAGAATTCGAAGCGTCTGAAGGGACATGATCGTTGCCTTGCTGATTGTGGAGTTCGTACAAGTGTCCTGTGTTTCTGCGTAGGACTCGTTAGGAAAAGTCCCAAATCTCATAAGAAGTATCTTAAGCATCGAGGTGTTCGAGCAGTGCAGCCAGGTTCTGCCGATCCGGAGTACGGATCAGCGTCAACTGGCGTCGTTGATTGGCATAAATCGTTTCTGCCTGTGCCTGACCACGGCGTGCGTCATAAATCACCCCGTGACGAATCTGCGAGTTGCTCTGGAAAAACCGCACCGGATCAATCCCGGCGGCAGCGATCAGCTCACCGTTGATGACCAGCAAATCAAAGTGCTCGAACGGTTCGAACGAGTAATGGGTCACGCCCAGCAATTCCCGAAACGAACGCACGGATGTGAGCGCGCTGTAACCCAGTTCGTTAAGCGATTTGCCGATTCGGCGGTGCAGCACGGGCTGCTCTTCAGCGATGAGAATTCGCCAGTGTTTGTAGGACATTGATTTCGACGGCCGTAGGAAATATTTCCAAATCAGCGGGACACTCTAATCAATAGACGCCGTAAAACATGTAAGACGAGTCTGATAAACGAGCAGAATTTTCTGGAGGCACAAAAGAAAAAAGCCACGCTACGGTGCCCCGGCGTGGCTTACTTCATTGATCAAAGGCCATGGATAGCCCATTGCATTTTGGTAACGTCATTCAGTCGTACTTGGACTCCAGAACGCCTGCACCACCAGCGCCGACGTCGAGATCCGCGCGATCAGTGCATCCAGCTCATCGCCATCAACCGAGGTGGTCGCCAGCGTCGCTTCGATCTCGACTTCATCGGTGCCGAAGGCGTGCACGTCGACATCGCTGGCCGGGTAGTTACACCGCTCCAGCTCGGCCTCGAGCAAGGCGAGCACGGCTTTTTGCTGTGAACGGCGGGCGATCACGTAGACGATATTGGTGACTTCGGCCGAGACCACGTCCAGTGGCTGGCGGTTGATGTTATTGACGATCGGCCGCAGCAACGTGTTGGCGGCGAGGATGAACAGCGTGCCGAGCACGGCTTCGGCCAGCAGGTCGGCACCGGCGCAGGCACCGACCGCAGCGGAGGTCCACAAGGTGGCAGCGGTGTTGAGGCCGCGAACGTTGCCTTCTTCGCGCATGATCACCCCGGCACCTAGAAAACCGATGCCGGAGACCACGTAGGCAACCACACGCACCGCGCCTTCGGCCCCGGCGAGACGGTTGGCCATGTCGACGAAAATCGCCGCGCCGACCGCCACCAACACGTTGGTGCGCAGGCCGGCAGTGCGTTGCCGGTACTGGCGCTCGAAGCCGATCAGGCCGCCGAGAATGAAAGCGGCGTGTCAGCTGACAGATGTTTCACTGACTCGACGCCTTCGCGAGCAAGCTCGCTCCCACAGGGGACAGTATTGGCCGAACTATTTACTGCCAGCCGAACCGGCGGATGTAGAAACCTTTCACCGCCTGAGTCAGCGCCATGTACGCCAGCAGAATCATTGGCAGGAACACGAAGTACATCGACGGCAACGCCTGCAATTTGAAGTAGTGCGCCAGCGGCCCCATCGGCAGGAAGATGCCGACCGCCATGATGATCCCCGTCATCACCAGCAGCGGCAGGGCTGCACGGCTTTGCACGAACGGAATCTTCGGCGTGCGGATCATGTGCACGATCAGCGTCTGGGTCAGCAACCCCACCACGAACCAGCCGGACTGGAACAGCGTCTGGTGATCCGGGGTGTTGGCATCAAATACGTACCACATCAAGGCGAACGTTGTGATGTCGAAGATCGAACTGATCGGTCCGAAAAACAGCATGAAGCGCCCGACATCGCCAGGCTGCCAGCGTTGCGGTTTCTTCAGCATCTCCTCATCGACGTTGTCGAACGGAATGGCGATCTGCGAAATATCGTAGAGCAGGTTTTGCACCAGCAGATGCATCGGCAGCATCGGCAGGAACGGAATGAACGCGCTGGCGACCAGCACCGAGAACACGTTGCCGAAGTTGGAACTGGCAGTCATCTTGATGTACTTGAGCATGTTGGCGAAGGTGCGCCGCCCTTCAAGCACGCCCTCCTCCAGCACCATCAGGCTCTTTTCCAGCAGGATGATGTCAGCCGCTTCCTTGGCGATGTCGACCGCGCTGTCCACGGAAATACCGATGTCAGCGGTGCGCAATGCCGGCGCGTCGTTGATGCCGTCGCCCATGAACCCGACCACGTGGCCATTGCCCTTGAGGATGCGCACGATGCGCTCCTTGTGCGACGGCGTCAGCTTGGCGAAAACGTTGGTGGTTTCCACCGCCACCGCCAGTTCGGCGTCGCTCATGCGCTCAATATCATTACCCAATAGCAAACCTTGCTGAGCGAGGCCGACTTCGCGGCAGATCTTCGCCGTGACCAACTCGTTGTCACCGGTCAGCACTTTCACCGCCACACCGTGCTCGGCCAAGGCCTTGAGCGCCGGCGCGGTGCTCTCTTTCGGCGGATCGAGAAATGCCACATAACCGATCAGCGTCAGTTCCTGTTCATCGGCCAGGCTGTAGGTGTCGCGCCCTTCAGGCATCGAGCGGGCAGCTACCGCCACCACGCGCAAGCCTTCAGCGTTGAATGCTGCGGTGACCTGACGAATCCGGGTCAGCAATTCATCGCTCAAGGCTTCATCGACGTCGCCGTGACGCACGCGGCTGCACACCGCCAGCACTTCTTCCACCGCACCTTTGCAGATCAGCTGATGCGGTTGGTCGCGCCCTTCGACCACCACCGACATGCGCCGACGATTGAAGTCGAACGGAATTTCATCGACCTTGCGAAACGCGGTGCCGACCTTCAGTTCACGGTGGATTTCCACGTGTTCCAGAACGGCCACATCCAGCAGGTTTTTCAGGCCGGTCTGGTAGTAGCTGTTCAGGTAAGCCAGTTCCAGCACGTCGTCGGAGTCCTCACCCCAGACATCAACGTTACGCGCGAGAAAGATCTTGTCCTGCGTCAGCGTACCGGTCTTGTCGGTGCACAGCACGTCCATGGCGCCGAAGTTCTGGATCGCGTCGAGACGTTTGACGATGACTTTCTTGCGCGACAGAAACACCGCGCCTTTGGCCAAGGTCGAGGTGACGATCATCGGCAACATTTCCGGGGTCAGACCCACGGCCACCGACAATGCGAACAGCAGCGCTTCGGTCCAGTCGCCCTTGGTGAAGCCGTTGATGAACAGCACCAACGGCGCCATCACGAACATGAAACGGATCAACAGCCAGCTGACTTTGTTGACGCCATGCTGGAACGACGTCGGCGCGCGATCGACAGCGCCGACCCGCTGCGCCAGCGCACCGAAATAGGTGCTGTTGCCAGTGGTGAGAATCACCGCCACCGCTGTACCGGATACGACGTTGGTGCCCATGAACAGGATGTTGTCCAGCTCCAGCGGATTGCGCGTATCGCGATCAGTCTGACGCGGGAATTTCTCCACCGGCATCGACTCACCGGTCATCGCGGCCTGACTGACGAACAGATCCTTGGCGCTGAGCACACGGCAATCAGCCGGAATCATGTCGCCGGCCGACAATACAATCAGATCCCCCGGCACCAATTGCTTGATCGGTAATTCGCTGCGCGGCGCATCACGTCGCATCACCGTGGCGGTGTTGCTGACCATCGCTTTAAGCGCATCGGCGGCCTGGTTGGATTTGCTTTCCTGCCAGAAGCGCAGCAGCGTCGACAGCACCACCATGGAGAAAATCACCACGGCTGCTTTCAAGTCTTCGGTCAGCCACGAGATCACCGCCAGCAGCGTCAGCAGCAGGTTGAACGGGTTTTTGTAGCAGTGCCACAGGTGGGTCCACCACGGCAGCGGTTGTTCGTGTTCGACTTCGTTGAGGCCGTATTGCGCACGCAGTGCATCGACTTCGAAATCGGTAAGGCCGTCGGAGTGCGTGCCCAGTGAAGACAGCAGCACACCGCTGTCGCTGTGTGCGGCATCGACCAGCGTATTAGCCAGGGTTGGCGGGACTTCACGGCTGACCGTGGCGTCGTTGATGGTTTCCAGCAACGCCAGGCGACGGAAGTGCCGGGCGAAGTGACGGGTACGCAGAAAACCTGCGAAAAATTCCTTGAGCGTAAATTTCATGGCTGTTGCCCCTATGGTCAGCCGGGAAACCATCAAGCAGGTACGACCGCGCCTCGTCCGCCGGAAAAACCGGCACGGCAAGGCATGGCGCGCCGGTCAAAAAAGACAGGCGTGTCGATAGGGCTGCGATGGCGACTTTAAAGTCGACATCACGCTCTGTTCAGCGTCGATGAGAAGGACGTCGAGACACGACCAAGGACTGGCCATGTACGGGATGCCGCTGCTCGCTTTTACGGCGAGACAACGGCAAAAAAATGCGCGTTATCTTGCCGAGAATCTGCCGGTTACCGAGACCGGCCGACAACTGTCACTCGAACAAGTACCCACTGTGGGTCTCCGCTATTGATGAAAACGCGCGAAGCTTACGCCTCGATGTCTGGAGAGTAAACCCGTGAAAGGAAGTGTGGCGGGGAATGTGCTGGATCTTCAGGAAGGGTTCAGGAAGGAATGTTGTTGGTGTTCTTGAGGGCCCCTTCGCGAGCAAGCTCGCTCCCACAGGAGATCTTTGTTGAACACAAAAACTGTGTCCACTGAAGCCCCCCTGTGGGAGCGAGCTTGCTCGCGATGGCGTTATTGCATGCGCCAAATAACTTAGCTGGCAGTCGCCAACAGCAGATCCGCCATCGAACGGTGCCCACGATGCTTGCCATGTTCATACAGGGAGCCTGCAATCTCATCGGCACGAATCGGCAGCACCGACAGCAACGTGTCGCTCAAACCATGGCTGGCCTGGCAAAAGCCCTGCATGTAGATGCCAGCCTTGCAGCGCTCGGCGGTGATCAGTTTGTAGTTGCGATCAACCTCGAACTCGCCCAGATATTCTTCCAGCGGCGCCAGCAATTTGCGGTGCATCTGACGCTCGTAACCGGTGGCCAGTACCACGGCGTCGTAATTGCGCACGGTCACTTCACCCGTGGCGTTATTGCGCACGGCCAACTCGATGCCGTGTTCGGTGGCGGTGGCGCTTTCGACGGTGGTCAGGGTACGGAACGCATGACGGGCAATCCCGGAAACCTTCTGGCGATAGAAGATGCCGTAGATGCGCTCGATCAGGTCAATGTCGACCACCGAGTAGTTGGTGTTGTGATACTCGTTGACCAGACGCTCACGCTCGGCACTGTTCTGCTGGAACACCAGATCAGTGAACTCCGGCGAGAACACTTCGTTGACGAACGGGCTATCGTCCGCAGGCTTGAGGGCCGAGCCGCGCAGGATCATGTCGACCTGCACCGACGGGAACGAATCGTTGAGGTCGATGAACGCTTCCGCCGCGCTCTGCCCGCCACCGATGATCGCGATGCTCATCGGCTGATTGTTCACGCACGGCTGCTTGGCCATCTGCGACAGGTATTGCGAGTGATGGAACACCCGGTTGTCGCCCTTGAGCGTCTTGAACGCCTCAGGAATACGCGGCGTGCCACCGGCACTGACCACCACCGAACGGGTGGTGCGCAAATGTTGTTGCCCCTGGCTGTCGCGGGAAATAACGCGCAGCGCTTCAACCTGATGGTTGTGCAGCACCGGCTCGATGGTCAGCACTTCTTCGCCATAACGGCTCTGCTCGGTGAACTGCCCGGCGACCCAACGCAGGTAATCGTTGTACTCCATGCGGCACGGATAGAAGGTGCCGAGGTTGATGAAATCGACCAGACGACCGTGGTACTTGAGGTAATTGACGAACGAGTACGGGCTGGTCGGATTGCGCAGGGTCACCAGATCCTTGAGGAAAGAAATCTGCAACTCGCTCTGGGTCGACAGGGTGTTGCCGTGCCAACTGTAGTTGGCCTGCTTGTCAAGGAACAGCACATCCAGTTCACCCTGGGTCGGCCCGCGCTCTTGCAGCGCGATGGCCAACGCCAGGTTCGAAGGGCCGAAACCGACGCCGATCAGATCGTGAACGATGGGCGATGCAATTGCCTGTGTCATTTCCAGTGTCCTCTGGATGAACCCCTCAACCGTGGGGCTAAAGCCTGGGTGACCTGACCGGCCCGAAGCAGGACAGCAGATCGTCTGTTGAGTAGGAACGAGGACGGTGAAAAAAAATTTAACGAGGAAAGATCAATGGGCGTCCCATTGTTTGATCCGCACCCGGCAATGTTTCATGGCATTGACGATGTGCTTTTCCACCAGCGCTTTGGAAATGCCCAGGCTCTCGGCGATTTCGTTGTGGGACAGACCTTCGATCTTGCGCAGCAGAAAACTGTCGCGACACAGCGGTGGCAATTCTGCCAGCGCCCGCTGGAGCATCTCCAGACGTTGGCCGTGATCGAGGGTGCCGTGTGGAGACGGGGTAAAATAGCGTTCTTCATGGTCGAGTACTTCCAGCGGCTCGACCTGACGCAAGGCATTGCGCCGATGGTCGTCGATCACCAGATTCAGCGCGGTGCGATAAAGAAACGCCCGAGGTTGCTCGATCGGTGTGTCGCTGGAACGCTCCAGGACCCGCAGATAGGCGTCATGCACCACATCCTCGGCAACCTGGCGGTTGCCCAGCTTGGCGTTCAGGAAACACACCAGCTCGCGATAGTAGTTTTCCAACATGACTCCTGGCCGCAGCGATGCGGTTTCGATCCTTGAGCCAGCTCCGCAACGGTCAAAACGACAATGGCAGGATGGTGGCAATTTCAGATGCGTAATTTATAGTAATTCTCATATAGATTTAAAGACTTGTTTCGATTTGCCCGATAAATTGTTACCGCCTATACCTGTTAGCGCGTTTTTCAGCGCTTAAATTTACCGCCCCTTTCCTCGTTTAAAGGACAGCTCCCCGTGTCTGTCGCGTTCTGCGCCAGCGTTCGGTCGTGGCCCGCGTGCGGTGCCGACTGAGTGACGGGTCGATTTCCACTGGCCGGAACCCTGCATGAAACGTCCCCGCCCCGCCCGACGCGCCCTGCTCGTAGCCCTTTGTCTGATTCCCGTTGTTGCCGTTGCTGCCTGGCAGATTTTGCCGCCCAGCCGGGACAAGTTCGCCACCGTGCAAGTGAGCCGCGGCGACATCGAAAGCAGCGTCACCGCACTGGGCACCCTCCAGCCACGACGCTACGTGGACGTCGGCGCCCAGGCGTCCGGGCAGATCCGCAAAATCCACGTGGAAGTCGGCGACGTGGTCAAGGAGGGTCAGTTGCTGGTGGAAATCGATCCGGCCACGCAAAAGGCCAAACTCGACGCCAGCCAGTTTTCCATCGAAAACCTCAAGGCGCAGTTGCAGGAACAACAGGCCCAACATGAACTGGCGCGGCAGAAATATCAGCGCCAGCAGAATCTGGCCGCTGGCGGCGCCACCCGTGAAGAAGACGTGCAGACCGCCCGCGCCGAGCTCAAGGCCACGCAGGCGCGCATCGACATGTTCCGCGCGCAGATCCGCCAAGCTGAAGCCAGCCTGCGCAGCGATCAGGCCGAACTCGGCTACACGCGCATTTATGCGCCAATGGCAGGCACTGTGGTCGCGCTCGATGCCCGCGAAGGCCAGACCCTCAATGCCCAGCAGCAAACACCGCTGATTCTGCGCATTGCCAAACTCTCGCCCATGACGGTCTGGGCCGAGGTGTCCGAGGCGGATATCGGCCACGTCAAACCCGGCATGTCCGCCTACTTCACCACCCTCAGCGGCGGCAACCGGCGCTGGAACAGTACCGTGCGGCAGATCCTGCCGGTGCCGCCCAAACCGCTGGACCAGACCAGTCAGGGCGGTGGCAGCCCGTCCAGTTCGAGCAAAAGCGGCAGTGCCCGAGTGGTGCTGTACACCGTGCTGCTCGACGTTGATAACGCCGATAACGCCTTGATGGCCGAGATGACCACCCAAGTGTTCTTCGTTGCCAACCAGGCGAAAGACGTTCTGACCGCGCCGGTCGCCGCCCTGCAAGGCAGCGCCCAAGCTGACCGCCAGACCGCCCGGGTAATCGCCGCCAATGGCGAAATTCAATCCCGCGAAGTGCAGATCGGTATCAGCGATCGCTTGAAAGTGCAGATCCTCAATGGCCTGAACGAAGGCGACCACTTGCTGATCGGCCCGGCTGACGGCAGCGGAGGTTAAATGCAAACACCTCTGATCGACCTGCAAGACATCCGTAAATCCTACGGCGGCGGCGACGCGCCTGAAGTGCACGTGCTGCGCGGTATCGACCTGTCGATCCATGCCGGTGAATTCGTGGCCATCGTCGGCGCGTCCGGCTCGGGCAAGTCGACGCTGATGAACATCCTCGGCTGTCTCGACCGTCCCACCGCCGGCGAATATCGCTTTGCCGGGGAAAACGTCGCAGGCCTGGACAGCGATGAGCTGGCCTGGCTTCGCCGCGAAGCCTTTGGTTTTGTCTTCCAGGGCTATCACCTGATCCCCTCCGGCTCGGCCCAGGAAAACGTCGAGATGCCGGCCATCTACGCCGGCATTCCCGCCGCCGAACGCCATGCTCGCGCCGCCGCCCTGCTTGACCGGCTAGGCCTCGCTTCGCGCACCGGCAACCGACCGCATCAGCTCTCCGGCGGCCAGCAACAACGGGTGTCGATTGCCCGCGCCCTGATGAATGGCGGCCATATCATTCTGGCCGACGAACCGACCGGCGCCCTCGACAGCCACAGCGGCAAAGAGGTGATGGCGCTGCTCGACGAACTGGCGAGCCAGGGCCATGTGGTGATCCTCATCACCCATGATCGCGAGGTCGCCGCAAGGGCCAAACGCATCATCGAAATCAGCGACGGCCTGATCATCAGCGACAGCGCGCGGGACAATCCCGAAGCGCAAACTAGCGCCAATCCCGGCGCACTGCAGGCGGTCGATCTGCGCAAGCGTCTGAGCGAAGGTGCCGAAGCCACCGGTGCCTGGAAAGGCGAACTGGTCGACGCACTGCACGCCGCGTGGCGGGTGATGTGGATCAACCGCTTTCGCACGGCGCTGACCCTGCTGGGGATCATCATTGGCGTGGCTTCCGTGGTGGTGATGCTCGCGGTCGGCGAAGGCAGCAAGCGTCAGGTCATGGCGCAGATGGGCGCGTTCGGCTCGAACATCATTTACCTCAGCGGCTCGGCACCCAATCCGCGTACGCCACCGGGGGTTGTCACCCTCAACGATGTCCATGCGCTGGCGAGCCTGCCGCAAGTACAGCGGATCATGCCGGTCAATGGTGCCGAGGCCGGTGTACGTTTCGGCAATGCCGACCACCTGAGTTATGTCGGCGGCAACGACACCAACTTCCCGGCGATCTTCAACTGGCCGGTGGTTCAGGGCAGTTACTTCACCGAGGCCGACGAGCAGAACGCGGCAGCCGTCGCGGTCATCGGCCACAAGGTGCGTACCAAACTGCTCAAGGATGTGGACAATCCGATCGGCCAATACATCCTGATCGAGAACGTGCCTTTCCAGGTGGTTGGCGTGCTCGCGGAAAAAGGCGCCAGCTCCGGCGACTCGGACAGCGACAACCGCATCGCCGTGCCCTACTCCGCCGCCAGCGTGCGCCTGTTCGGCACACGCGACCCCGAATACGTGGCCATCGCCGCCACTGACGCGCGCAAGGTCAAGGACACCGAACACGCCATCGAACAATTGATGTTGCGCCTGCATAACGGCAAAAAGGATTTCGAGCTGACCAACAATGCCGCGATGATCCAGGCCGAAGCGCGCACGCAAAATACCCTGTCGCTGATGCTCGGTTCGATTGCCGCGATTTCGCTGCTGGTCGGTGGGATCGGCGTGATGAACATCATGCTCATGACCGTACGTGAACGCACTCGCGAGATCGGCATCCGCATGGCCACCGGCGCTCGCCAGCGCGACATTCTGCGCCAGTTCCTCACCGAAGCGGTGATGCTCTCGGTGGTCGGCGGCATCGCCGGAGTGGCGCTAGCGCTGATGGTCGGTGGTGTACTGATTCTCAGCGAAGTCGCCGTGGCCTTTTCTTTGATGGCCGTGTTGGGCGCTTTTGGTTGCGCCTTGGTGACCGGTGTTGTCTTCGGCTTCATGCCGGCCCGCAAAGCTGCCCGGCTCGACCCGGTCACGGCCCTTACCAGTGAATGATCGATCTATGAAACCGCGCCTCAGCCTGTTGACCGTATGCCTGATCCTCAGTGCCTGCGGCAGTCCCGTCCAACGCCCCGACAGCGGTATAGCGCCGCCCGCCGCCTGGCAGTCACCTCACAGCGCCAATGCCGAACGCGATGACTTGCGTTGGTGGACACGATTCGCCAGCCCGCAACTCAACCAACTGATCGAACAGGCCCAGGTCGGCAGTTACGACCTCGCCGCCGCCATCGCGCGCGTGCGTCAGGCGCGCGCCGGGACGGTGATTGCCGGTGGATCGCAACTGCCGGAAATACAGGGGACCGGCAACGCCAATCGGCAGAAACTGCTGCGCGGCGATGGCTACCGTCAACTCGATGCCGACAGCACCAACAAGGCTGTGGATTACTTCGATGTCGGCGTGAGTGCCAGCTACGAAATCGACTTCTGGGGCGGCAAGCGCGCCTCGCGCGACAGTGCACAGTTCAGCCTGCAAGCCAGCGAGTTCGACCGCGCCACCGTCGAGCTGACGTTGCTCAGTGGCGTCGCCAACAGCTATGCGAAGTTGCTGTCCTTGCAGGAACAGAGTCGCATCGCCGAACTCAATCTGGCCAACGCGCAAAACGTTCTGCAATTGGTGCAGACCCGCTACAACGCAGGCTCCGCCACAGCGCTTGAGCTGGCTCAGCAAAAAAGCCTGGTGGCCGCGCAGCAGCGCCAGTTGCCAGCCGTCCAGCAACAGGCCCGGGAGGCACAGATCAGTCTGGCTGCGTTGCTCGGCCGAGCGGTGCAAGACGTGCCGCTCAGCCAGGAAAACTTCGATCAATTGCAATGGCCACAGATCTCCGCCGGCGTTCCCAGCGAGTTGCTGACCCGCCGCCCGGACATCGCCCGCGCCGAAGCGCAACTAGCAGCAGCCCAGGCGGACGTCACCGTAGCGCGCGCGGCCATGCTGCCCAAACTCACCTTGACCGCCAGCCTCGGCACCGGTGCCAATCAGGCTGACGACCTCTGGCGCAGCCCGTTTTACAACCTCACCGCCGGGCTGGTCACGCCGATTTTCAACAATGGTCGACTCGGCGCCGAGCGCGACAAGGCAACGGCCCGCCAGGAAGAACTGCTGCAAACCTATCGCGGCGCAATCATCAACGGCTTTGCCGATGTGGAAAAAGCGCTGAACAGCATCCGCGGCCTCGATGAACAGCGCCAGTGGCAAAGCGAGGAACTTAGCCAGGCGCAGACCGCGTTCAACATTGCGCAGAGACGCTATCAGGCCGGCGCCGAGGACTTGCTGACAGTGCTGGAAACACAGCGCACGTTATATGCAGCGCAAGATCAAAATGTGCAGCTGCGATTGTCGCGGATGCAGGCGAGCATTGCGTTGTACAAGGCAGTTGGGGGTGGGTGGCGGACGATGTAACCGGATCAGCTGTCAGACCGCTTTCGCGAGCAGGCTCGCTCCCACACTGGATCTCATTCCTGCTGAAGGAACGCGGTCGAATGTGGGAGCGAGCTTGCTCGCGAATGAACGTTAACCCGATCCCTAAGCCGGGTTGATTTTGGCTTTCATATTCCGCGCGTACCAAGGTCGCTTCGGCACTCGCCGGAACAAGCCTTCGAGTTTCTTTTCGTCTGCGCCGAACACGATGCGCAGCGCCAGCTTCATGGTTTCCGGGTCCATCTCCACGGATTTGCCAACCTGCAAGCCGGGTACGGTGCTGCAACCATGCGTGGTCGGCCCCAGCCACGGATCAGTAACCTCGACCCAGCGCCCCGGGGCAAACCACTTTACGCCGTTGACTTCTAGGCGAGTGACTTGTCCCGGATGAAACCGTTCGTGGGCGCGGAACCAGTCTTCCACGCGGTCGTCGATCCAGCCGTGGAAAGCCCAGAACACCGGGCTCACATGCGATGAAAACGGGTCGCCGAGGAAGTCGTTCTCCGGCGCGAACCAGCGTGCGGCGAAATCATCCAGATCACGCGCCAGCGGCACTGGCTGGCCATTGGATGGATCGCGCGGCACCGAGGCCCAGCGCATGTGCAACCAGTCATGCAGGCCCAGCTCCACTTCGGAACCGAACTGGCCGAGGGTCATCTTCGACAGGTACTGCGGGTCGCGGTACTGCGACTCCCAGACTTCGAAGTTGCTCTGATAGGTTTCGGCGGTCTTGATATCGCTGACCCATTGGCTGAATTCGTCGTCGCCCTGGGCGAGCCAGGTTGGCGGTAGCGACCTCCCGTCGTGGTTGTCGAAATATCGGGCAAAGCCCTGACGATCGCGCACCAGCTCTGGCTGTGGCAGCGGGAAGAATTCCCACGACGGCAGATCCTGCAGGGAGCGCGCCGTACCGAGCATGTGCCGATGCATGAAAAAGAAATCGACGCCCGAACCGTTGCGATCCTTGCGCGAGCCACGGGCGTCGCGCTCCTGATCACGGGGGCCGGGCTGCCAGCCGAGACCGCGCAAGGCGTTGCGTTTGTCTTCAGACAAGGTGTGCCACTTGTCGCGCGTGGCGTGCCATACCTGGTGGAACAGTCGATGTTCGGGCGACACCAGCCAGGCCAGCAATGGCGGATTCAGCGGTGTGCGTTGACGCGCCTCGGGGAACAGACACTTGACCGCTATAAAGCGGTGATCCTGCGCGGGCAATGCCAACGGGCGGTCAAGACGTTGCACGCTGCCACTGAGCGTGCCGCTGCCGGCATTACCGAAATCGGCCCAGACTTCGTCGAGGATCATGTTCAGTTCGTAATCGACGCTGCCGCCAGTACCGAGCAACCGCCAGCTGAGTGTCGAAGCCTCGGCCCCGGCCAGATCGCCGAGAATTCGGTAACGAGGTGTCTCGGCAGAGCGCAGACGCTGCGGCGTGTCGAGAAAGCCGCACACACCTCGGCCTTTCTGACCGATGTCGATAAACACTTCCAGGCCCTGAGCCGGCAATCCATCGAGGCCAGCGTCACGCCCCACAAAACGGATCTTCCAAACTCCGCGCAGTGCGTTCGCCAGGCGTTGCCCGGCCACGTCGGCGACGTCGAACGACGCCTCACCGGGAGTGATCGTCGGGTCAGGCTTCGTCCATTCGCGATGCCCGAAATAAGCTGCCGGCACGGCAGCGCCGGTCAGCGCCAGGCCTGCCATGAACCATCGTCGAGAAATCCTCATTGCCCTACCTGTGTCAGCCCTGAAGCAGGCTTTATCCAAGCTAGAACGTTTATTGTCGCGGCAAATTTAATCATCGCCCCACAGAGATCACTTGTGGTGAGGGGATTTATCCCCGTTCGAGTGCGCAGCAGTCGCGAAGCCAGACGATGCGGTATGTCAGGAATATCCGGGGTGCAGGTTTTGGGGCTGCTTCGCAAGCAACGGGGATAAATCCCCTCGCCACAATAACCTCATTGTCAGCTGGTGATTGGGGAGCCTGGCCTAAATTTCCTGGCCAGCCACTCGTTCTTTCCAGATAGCAAAGGCCTCTGTGCCTGCACCTCGACGGCGAACCTGACTGAGATGGCAATGACAAAACCACGTTCGAAAAAGGCTTTTTACATTGGCCTGCCGCTGGCACTGGCGATCAGCGCCGGGGCCGGATTCGCGGTCTGGGATATCTGGTTCAAGGACAATCCCGGCTACCCGCGCAAAGTCATGCAGCAAGCCGAAGAACTGCACGAACACATGCTCTCGTTCGACAGCCACATCACCATCACCCAGAACTTCGGCACCACCGGCAATGAAGTCGACAAGGACGGCAACGAGCAGTTCGACCTGGTCAAGGCCAATCGCGGACGCCTGTCGGGCGCGGCGCTGACGATCTTTGGCTGGCCGGAAATCTGGAACGGCGCCAACGCCCCGCACAGGCCCACCGCAGGCTTTGTCGACGAGGCGCGCAACCAGCAGGAAGTGCGCTACAAAATCATTTCCGGCATGGTCCGCGACTTCCCCAATCAGGTCGGCATTGCCTACACCCCGGCCGATTTCCGCCGTCTGCACGGCGAAGGCAAGTTCGCCATCTTCATCAGCATGCTCAACGCCTATCCACTGGGCAACGACTTGAACCTGCTGGATGTGTGGACGGCGCGCGGCATGCGCATGTTCGGCTTCAGCTACATCGGCAACAACGACTGGGCTGACTCGTCGCGTCCGCTGCCGTTCTTCAATGATTCACCGGACGCCCTCGATGGCCTCTCCGACCTGGGCAAACAAGCGGTAAAGCGTCTGAATGACCTGGGCGTGATCATCGACGTGTCGCAGATGTCGACCAAGGCCCTGGAGCAAGTGGCGCAGCTGAGCCGCACGCCGCTGGTGGCCTCGCACTCGGCTCCTCGGGCGATGGTGGATATCCCGCGCAATCTCAGCGACAAGGAAATGCAGCTGATCAAGAACAGCGGCGGCGTGGTGCAGGTCGTCGGCTTCTCGCAATACCTGCGACCGCTCACCCAAGAGACCCAGGACAAGCTCAACGAGTTGCGCAAACGCTACGACCTGCCGCCGCTGCCGAACCTGGCCATGGCTTTGATGCCCGGCGATCCGATCATCTCGGCGTGGTCGGAGCAGAAGTTCGGCGAGTACGCCGGCCAGCTCTACGCAATCCTCGAAGGCGAACCAAAAGCCAGCCTCAAAGACCTCGGCGATGCCATCGATTACACGGTCAGAAAGATCGGCATCGACCACGTTGGCATCAGTTCGGACTTCAACGAAGGCGGCGGCGTCAAAGGCTGGGAAAACGTTGGCGAGATCCGCAACGTCACCGCCGAACTGCTGTCGCGTGGCTACAGCGAAGCCGACATCGCCAAGCTCTGGGGCGGCAACTTCCTGCGGGTGTGGGATCAGGTGGAAAAATCCGCCAAACCGGCGCTGGCCACTGCGCAGGGAACCGCCAAGCCATGAGCAATCGTCGTGACTTCCTGAAGCAGGCGGGAATTCTTGCTGCCGCGTTGCCATTGGGTGCGAGCCTGCCGAGCATCGCCAGTGCTTCGCCCGCTGCGCCACTGCCGCGCAACAAGTGGGCGCAGTTGCAACAATTGTTCGATCAGGATCCGGACTACCTGCACTTCTCCAACTTCCTCATCACCTCGCACCCCAAACCTGTGCGCGAAGCGATCGAACGGCATCGCGCCGCCCTCGACAAAAATCCCGGCCTGGCCATGGACTGGGATCTGGGCGTGATCGAGGAGCGCGAAGAAAACGTGCGGGTCTGGGCGGGTCAATACCTGCAAGCCAATGCCAGACAGATCGCCCTCACCGGTAGCACCACCGAAGGTCTGGCGACGATTTATGGCGGCGTGCATGTGCGCCCCGATCAGGAAATCCTCACGACTGCCCACGAACACTATGCCGTTCACACCATCCTCGCGCTGCGCAAGGAGCGTGATGGCACACAGGTGCGCAAGATCCGTCTGTTCAAGGACCCGCAAACCGCGACCAAAGCCGAAATCCTCGCTGCCATCGACAGCGCCATTCGCCCCGAAACCCGCGTGTTGGGTATGTGCTGGGTGCATTCGGGCAGCGGCATGAAGCTGCCGATCGGTGACATCGGCGCCCTCGTTGACAAGCACAACCGCGGACGTAGCGATGCCGACCGGATCATCTACGTGGTGGATGGCGTGCACGGGTTTGGCGTGGACAACCTGAGCTTCGCGCAGATGAACTGCGATTTTTTCGTCGCCGGCACCCACAAATGGATGTTCGGTCCGCGTGGCACCGGGATCATTTGCAGCCGCTTCGAAGACGTCCGTTACGTCACGCCGATCATTCCAACGTTCTCTGAAGCGACGACGTTTGCCACCACGATGACGCCCGGCGGTTATCACGCGTTCGAGCATCGGTGGGCGCTGGATGAAGCCTTCAAATTGCACTTGCAACTGGGCAAGGCCGAGGTCGAGGCGCGCATTCACGCGCTCAACAGCTACCTGAAAAAACGCCTGCAACAGCGCCCGCAAATCGAACTGGTCACGCCATTGAGCCCCGAGCTGTCCGCAGGGTTCACCTTCTTCCGGGTCAAGGGCAAGGACAGCGACAAGATCGCTGCGTACCTGATGGCCAACAAAGTGGTGGCCGATGCTGTGGAGCGTGATGTCGGACCGGTAATCCGTACCGCGCCGGGGCTGCTCAACGACGAAGCGCAAATCGACCGCCTGCTCGCGGTTCTGGATAAAGCGCCGTGAGCCCGAACATTTTTTTTTGACGAGACTCGAAATGAACAGTGAATTGCCTCGTTTTGCCGTGAAGAGCCTCTCGGCGCTGATGCTGACCGCCCTCGCCGCCTGTCTGTTGCCGACCGCTGCCCAGGCCGCCACCGCTGCCGCACCGGGCAAGGTGTTCAAGGACTGCAAGGACTGCCCGGAAATGGTCGCGCTGCCCACCGGCACATTCACCATGGGCACCCCTGAAGACGAAGTCGGTCGCGAACCCGACGAAGGCCCGATGCACCCGGTGACATTCGCCAAGCCACTGGCGATCAGCCGCTTCCAAGTCCTCAAGGGCGAGTGGTTCGCCTACCTCAAGGACAGCGGTTACGTCATGCCGGATGGCGATCCCCGCCCGGGACGCGCGTGCAAGGCAGGGATCCCGGATTATGCCGACAGCGACCCGCGCAAGCAGTACACCGACAAGCATCCGGCGGTGTGCATGGACTTCGCCGAGGCCAACGCCTACGCGGCCTGGCTGTCGAAGAAAACCGGGAAGCAGTATCGACTGGTCAGCGAGTCCCTGCGCGAATACGCCGCCCGTGGCGGCACCAGCGACCCCTTCCCTTTCCCGTTCGATGAGGGCAAGGAATACAGCATCGCCAAGCATGCCAACACTTACGGCGCGGCCGACGGCTACAACTTCACCGCGCCGGCCGGCAGCTTCGCAGCCAACGCCTTTGGTGTGTACGACATGCACGGCAACGTCTACGAATGGACCGCCGATTGCTACAACGAAAACTACGAAGGCGCGCCGAGCGACGGCAGCGCGTGGCAAACCGGCAAGTGCCAGTTCAAGCGCATTCGTGGCAACGACTGGGGTGAAGCGCCGGTGTTCTCGCGCTCCGGCAACCGCAATGCGCTGGCGCCCGAAGAGCGCGGCGACTGGATCGGCTTTCGCGTGGCGCGCGACCTGTAACGCCGAGCGCTACCGCGGCGCCGGCCGCTCACTCGTCGCCTGAGTCCTCGATAAACCCGTGGGCGGCTAAATCGCTGCTCGCGGGTTTCGTCTTTTAACCAGCCCAACCTTTGAACCAATGCCTTGACCGGCACTAAAAGCGGAAACCTCCATGACCACAAAATCGCGCGGAGCCATCAGTGAAGTCCTCGGCCTGCTCAAGCCTTACCGGGTCGTCGTGGCGCTGTCGATCCTGCTCGGCATGCTCGGTGGCGTCAGCGTCACCGCCCTGCTGGCGACCATCAACAAAGCCCTGAACGGCTCAGGCAGTCCATCGCCCTCGGTGCTGGCAACGTTTGCCGGGCTCTGCGCATTTGCCCTGTTGACCTCGATTCTGTCGGACATCGGCACCAACCATGTCGGCCAGCACATCATTGCCGGTTTGCGTAAATCCCTGGGGGAAAAGGTTCTGCTGGCACCCATCGAACAGATTGAACGGTTCCGCAGCCACCGCTTGATTCCGGTGCTGACCCACGACGTCGACACGGTCAGTGACTTTGCCTTTTCCTTCGCGCCGCTGGCCATCGCCTTTACCGTGACCCTCGGTTGCCTGGGGTATCTGGCGTTCCTTTCGCTGCCGATGTTTATCCTGCTGCTGGTGGCCCTGGTAATTGGCATTGCGGTGCAATACGTCGCCCGCAACAAAGGCATCAAAGGTTTCGAAACGGCTCGCGAAGCCGAAGATGAACTGCAAAAGCATTACAGCGCGATTGCCGCCGGCGCCAAGGAATTGCGTATTCACCGGCCGCGCCGCCAGCGCATGTTCAGCCAACGCATCGAAGGCACCGCTGATTTTATCTGCAAAACCCACATCCGTTCGGTCAATATTTTTGTCATGGCCAAGACGTTCGGCTCGATGCTGTTCTTCGTCGTCATCGGCCTCGTACTGGCGCTCCAGTCATTGTGGCTGGGCACTGACAAAGCCGTGCTCAGCGGTTTTGTGCTGGTGTTGCTGTACATGAAGGGCCCGCTGGAATACCTGATCACCACGTTGCCGGTGATCAGCCGCGCGAACATCGCCTTCAAACGCATCAATGACCTGGCCGAACAGTTTTCCTCACCGGAACCTCACCTGCTGCTGAGCGAATCGGCGCCGGCAAGTAAAGCCCCCGTCCAGCACCTGCAAATGCACAACGTGCATTACGCATTTCCAGCGGTCAAAGGCAGTGCCGCATTCGAGCTGGGCCCGGTCAATCTGAACATCGCTCAGGGTGACATCGTGTTTATCGTCGGCGAAAACGGCGGCGGTAAAACCACCCTGATCAAACTGCTGCTGGGTTTGTACGCGCCACAACGCGGCGAAGTCTTGCTCAATGGCCAGGTGGTTGATGCCCGCGCCCGCGATGACTACCGCCAACTGTTCACGACCATTTTTGCCGACTACTACCTGTTCGATGAACTGGTACAAGGCGATCAACAGGTACCCGCCGACGCCGGCCGTTATCTGGAGCGCCTGGAAATTGCGCACAAGGTGAGCATTGAGGACGGCGTGTTCAGCACCACCGATCTGTCCACCGGGCAACGCAAGCGCCTGGCCCTGATCAACGCCTGGCTGGAGGAGCGTCCGGTGCTGGTGTTCGACGAGTGGGCTGCCGACCAGGACCCGGCCTTCCGGCGGATCTTCTACACCGAATTGCTGCCGGAACTGAAACAGATGGGCAAGACCATCATCGTGATCTCCCACGACGACCGCTATTTCGACGTCGCCGATCAACTGGTGCGCATGGAAGGTGGCCGGGTCGTCACCCACAAAAAGCCCCTCGAAACCGCCTGAGCGATTGCGCCATGTCTGCCGACGGCACGTGCGTTCTGTCGGCCTTGAACCTGAATGTTTATCGCCGTGGACCCGGCTGCCGGCAACGCCGTCAGCGACCATGGCGCTGCCAACCACGAGAGACCGATGAACGACTTACTCGATGATGAGGTGCTGGCGCTGTTGATGGCCGATGCCGGCGTGCAACTCCAAGGCATCCCCGCCCGCCCCCACCTGACCCCGGCGCCGCTCTCGTTCGCGCAGCAGCGTTTGTGGTTCGTGCAACAGCTGAACCCCGACAGCGCCGCGTACAATCTTCCGCGTGCCGTGCGCCTGAAAGGCACGCTGCAAGCCCGGCATCTGGAAGCGGCGCTGAACACAGTCATCGATCGCCACGATGTCCTGCGCAGTGCGATTGTCGAGATCGACGGCGTGGCGATGCAGGTCGTCGATCAGCGCGCGACACTGAAACTCGCCTTCGAGGATCTGCGCGACCTGAGCAGCGAAGTTCGCCAAGCACAGCTTGCCCAGCGCATTGCCAACGAGGCCGGTAAACCCTTCGACCTGACGCAGGCGCCGCTGATGCGGGCGACGCTGCTACAGATTGCCGACGATGAACACCTGCTGCTGATGAACATGCACCACATCGCGTCCGATGCCTGGTCCAATGCCATTTTGATGCAGGATTTGATGCAAGCGTATGCACAGGTCGGGGTTGGCAACCCTTCACCGTTGCGCCGACCCGCCATTCAATACGCCGACTACGCCAACTGGCAGCGTGGCGAATACCTCAACAGTGCTGCGTGCGCAGCCAGCGCCGACTATTGGCGTGACTACCTCGGACTCACTCTGCCGCCGCTGGACCTGCCGACCGACTTCCCGCGCCACGAACAAAACACCCACCCGGCCGGCAAATACGACTTCAGCCTGCCTGCTGCGCTGACGCGGGACCTGAACCGGTTCTGCCAGCAGTCTGGACTGACGCCGTTTGTGGTGGCGCTCGGCGCCTGGCAACTGTTGTTGAGCCGCTACAGTAACCAACATGACTTCACGGTTGGCGTGCCGAACGCGAGCCGCAATCGCAGCGAAACCCAGGAGCTGGTGGGCTTTTTCGTCAGCGCTCAGGTCTATCGCGTACGAATCGATCCGCAGCTGCCGTGCAAGGATTTCCTCCAGCGCCTGCGCCGCGAAACCCTCGCCGCGCTGGATCATGCCGACTACCCGTTGGAGTTGAGCTTCGACGCTCTGCAACTGCAGTCGAACCGACAGGCCAATCCGTTATTCCAGGTGCTGTTCAACTGGCGTACGCAAGCGCCTGGGGACGGTCCGTTGACGCTGGGCGACCTGGCGCTGGACTTTCTGCCGGCGGGGACAACCCAGGCCAAATTCGACCTGTCGCTGGACGTCGGTTATTCGCTCGACGGCATCGATGCCAGCCTTGAATACAGTCGCGACTTGTACACGCCCGCGACCCTCCAGCGTCTCGCCGGCCACTGGCAAAACCTGTTGCAGGCCATCACTGAAGATCCGGGCCTCGCGCTGAGCGAGCTGCCACTGCTGACCCCTGAGGAACGCCGTGTCCAGCTGGAGCAATGGAACCCGCCCGCCTCGGCCTTGCCCGACGTTAGCGTGCACCAGTTATTCGAGCGTCAGGCACTGGCAACACCCAACGCGCTCGCGCTGATCGTTGACGATCTGCAACTGAGCTATGCGCAGCTCAACTCATCGGCCAACCAACTGGCAAGAACCCTGATCGAATGCGCCGTCGGCCCTGAAGTCCGGGTGGGCATCGCCGTTGAACGTTCGGCGCACATGATCATCAGCCTGCTGGCCGTGCTCAAGGCTGGAGGCGTGTATGTTCCGCTCGACCCCGACTACCCGCAGGAACGCCTGGGCTGGATGATTGAGGACAGTGGTCTGGGCGTCTTGCTGACGCAACATTCGCTGCTTGAACGTCTGCCATCAACACCGTCGGTCAACGTTGTGTGTGTCGATGACATTGATCCTCTCGATGACCGTCATACCGACAATCCGCCCTGCCGCACCTTCGGTAACAATCTGGCGTACGTGATGTTCACCTCGGGCTCCACCGGTCGCCCGAAAGGTGTGGGTATCACTCACGCGGCACTGACCCGTCACGCACAAACCGGCCTGGAGTTCCACGGTCTGACGCCGGCCGACCGCCTGCTGCAATATGGCACCTTCAATTTCGATGCGTTTGTCGATCAGCTTTACCCGGCCCTGATCTGCGGCGCTTCGGTGGTGCTGCGCGGGCAGGATATCTGGGACAGCGAGACCTGGTACCAGCAGTTGCTGGAGAAAAAATTCACCGTCAGCGAACTGACCACGACGTACTGGAACATGCTGGCCAAGGACTTCGCAGCCGCCGGCCCGCGTGATTACGGATCACTGCGCCAAATGGTTGTCGGCGGCGAAGCGATGCCGCCGGAAGCGGTCGCTGCCTGGGGCCAGGCCGGCCTTGGCCACGTGCGCCTGCTCAATGTCTACGGCCCGACCGAAGCCACGGTCGACTCGACACTGCACGATTGCAGCGACTACGTCAGTGGGCGCACAGCGTTGCCCAAAACCATCCCGATCGGCCGACCGCTGGCCGGTCGCGCGGTCTATCTGCTCGATGCCGGTGGCCAACCCGTACCCGTCGGCACTGTGGGCGAACTGATGATCGCTGGCGACCAGCTCGCGCGTGGCTACTTCAATCGACCTGAGCTGACCGCCGAGCGCTTCATGCCGGACCCGTTCGGCCTACGGGGTGGCCGCCTCTATCGCACTGGCGACCTGGCGCGCTACAACGCCGACGGCGTGATCGAATACGTCGGACGCCTCGACCATCAAGTAAAAATTCGTGGCTTCCGCATCGAACTCGGTGAAATCGAGTCGTGCCTGCTGCAAATGCCCGCCGTGCGTGAGGCCGTGGTGATCGCTCACGAAGCGGTGACCGGCACACAGTTGATCGCCTATGTGGTCGCCCATTCAAGCGAGCCTTCGAGTGAGCCGCAACAAAGCCAACTGCGCGAGGCCCTCAAGGCTGAACTCACGCGCCAATTGCCGAGTTACATGGTGCCTGCCCACCTGATGGTGCTGAACGCCCTGCCACTGAGCCCGAACGGCAAACTGGATCGCAAGGCGCTGCCCTTGCCCGAGATCCATCAGACCCACGCCGTGTTTCGTGCGCCGCAAACACCGCTGGAAACAGCGCTGGCCGAACTCTGGCAAGAGGCGCTGCACGTCGAGCGTGTCAGTCTGGACGACAACTTTTTCGAACTGGGCGGACATTCGATTCTGGCCATTCAGTTCATCGCTGCATTAAACAATCGCCTGGGGATCAAACTGGCCTTGCAGCAAATGCTCGCGCACCCCACGGTCGAAGTGCTGGCCCGGTTTATCGCCATGGAGCATCAACAGCAGGTGCAATGCGTGGTCGAGCTCAGCGGGACGACTTCATCGGCGCCACCGCTGTTCTGCATGCACCCCAGTGGCGGTATCGTCTTCTGTTATCAGCCGCTGGCCAAGCGATTGAGCAAGCACGCCCGCACCTTCGGCATCATGCATAAAGGCTTCGCCGACAAGGATGCCAGCACCCAGACCTGGCCGCAGATGATTGCCGAATACACCGAGCAGATTGTCGAAAAGCACCCCGACGGGCCTTATCGCCTGATGGGTTGGTCACTGGGCGGCGCGATCGCCATGGACGTGGCCGCCGCTCTGGAGCGCCAGGGTAAACAGGTGACGTTCCTGGGCCTGGTCGATACCACGCTGCCGGAAAACATCTTCCCTGCGGATCTGCCACGAAAACCGAGGGAAGAAGACAATCCCGATTTTTTCAGTGCAGAAAACGAACTGTCCGTCGCCGTGGAAATGTTCAGCCTGATGTTCGCCCACCTGGAAGAACCCGCGACGCGCTACATCGCCGAGAATCCGACGACCGATCTCAAGACCTTTTATCGCTGGGCCAGCCAGCAAGCCGCCACTGACGAACAAGCGATGATCACGACTCTGGAGGCGATCAAGCAGGAAATCATGAACGCCCAGGCGTTCGACATCCACGAACGACTGGTGAAAAGTTTTGACGCGTTTTCGTTGCCACGGCTCAACGTCAGAGCCAGTTGCTGGTGGTCGCTGTCGCACAAGACCCTGGAGCAAGTGCTGCACTCGGAGCAGGTATTGCGCCAACATAACGTCAGCGGGCAGTTGCAAGGCTCGATCCACTCGCCATTGCCGCATCGCAGCATGATTTACGGCGAAACATTGCTGGACTCCTTTGAAACCGTACTCCTCGCTTGTGAGGCGACGGCACGCGACTGACCGTTCAGAGTCGGTCAACGAAAAACGCAGAAGCTTTGGCTTCTGCGTTTTTTTATGCCTGTAACTCTTTAGCGCCGTGGATCTGGCGAAAGAAATCCGGGCACAAAAAAACCGGCCCACGCCCTCCTTCAAGGAGCGTGGGCCGGTTCGCTTCAGCGACCCGTCAGTGCATCAGAACTCAGGGGTGTACTTCACGGAGAACATCACGTTACGTGGATCACCGAAGTTGTTGTTGCCGCTGAGCTGGTTGTACGCAGACGTAATGTACTGCTTGTCGAACAGGTTGTTGGCGTTGACCGCCAGACCGATCTCCGGCGTCAGCTGGTAGGCGAAACGCGCGTTCCACACGGTGTAACCCGCCACCTCGTAAGTGCCCTCGTAACCCAGGGTGTGGTTTTGCGTGGTGAAGCCCAGACCTGTGCTGAGACGGTTCAAGTCACCGGTGAACTGGTAGTTGCCCCACACGCGCAGCATGTGTTTCGGCGTCCAGGTGCTGAAGGTGCGACCTTCCATGTCCGGGTCATCGAGGTACTTGGTGGTGTTGTAGGTGTAACCGGCAAACAGCTGCAGGTTGTCCGTTACCGCACCACTGATTTCGGCATCCAGCCCCTGGCTCCGCACTTTGCCCGCAGCGGTCGAGCAGTACCAGCCGTCACATTCCATACCACCGGAAACATCATCGACGGTGCGGTTTTCCTGGTCATACCGGAACAGGGCCAGGGAGGTGTTGACCCGACCGTCCATCAGCTCACCCTTGAGGCCGATTTCATAGTTGGTGCCAACAATCGGCTTGAGCATCGAACCACCGGCATCGCGCACGGTCTGCGGCTGGAACACGTCGGTGTAGCTGGCGTACACCGCCCACTCGCGGCTCAGGTCGTAGACGATACCGGCGTAAGGCGTAACTTCACCGGTTTCTTTCGAAGTGCTTGGCGTATCGGCAACATAATTGTCGGTGAACGCAGCCTGGTTCTTGGCCTTGTAGCTGAAGTCATACCAGCTGACACGGGAGCCCAGCACCAGGGTCAGGTCGTCGACCGGTTTGACACGCCAGGTACCGTACAGACCTTTCTGGCGGATATCGTATTTACTTCTGATCCCACGGCCGCCGGGGGTATTGAGCAAGCTGTCATAGCTGACGTCGGGGCGGTTGTTGTTGATGTCGAAGATCGTGTCGGTGGCGCTGTTGTTGAAGGTCCGGGCGAGTTGATCATCCGTCTCCAGCTGGGAGTAGTTGCCACCCAGCATGACTTCCTGTTGCATCGACAAGGCTTCGAACTTGCCGTTGAGGTTCATGTCGAGACCGACCTTGGTGGAGTCGAAGTCGGTGACGAAGTCGGCATATTGCAGGCCACTGCCATCAGGCTTGAGGCCCGCGCCGGAGCTTTGCAGGCGCTGGCTTTTCGAGGTGTTGGTCTCGGTCATTTGCACAGCACCGACCTTGAACGCCCAGTCGTCGCTGAAACGATGTTCGAGATCGGCGTACAGGGTGGTGACATCGATTTGCGAGTGGTTCCATTTGGCGCCGCCGTAGGTCGAACGCCCGATGTTTGGCATCGAACCGTCGGCGTAACGTGGCAGGCCACGGATCATTGGGCGCGACTCGGCTTCAGTGCGGCTGACCGCCAGGCCCAGGGTGGTGTCATCACTCAGATCGAAGTCCAGCGAGCCGTACAGCGAGTGGGTCTTGCTCCACTCGCTGTCGACGAAGGAATTGCTCTGATCTTCGTCGGCAACGATACGGCCACGAATGTTGCCGGCCTGATTCAGCGGGCCGCCCGCGTCAATTTGCAGACCGTAGTGATCCCACGAGCCGGCCTTGCCGGTGATGGCCACCGTCGGAGCAGACTGGCCGCGCTTGCGTACCAGGTTGATCGCGCCGCCAGGGCTACCGGTGCCCTGCAACAGCCCGGCTGCACCGCGCAGTATTTCCAGTCGGTCGAAGAAGATCAGGTCCTGGGTAGCCCAGTTGCCCAGCGAATAGGTGTTACGCGGGATCGGCACGCCATCGTACTGCCAGTCGTCGATCTGGAAACCACGCGAAGAAATGATCAGACCCTTGCCGACACCTTGCAGGCCGACGATGCCGGTGGTCTGGTTGAGCGCATCCTTGAGGTCGACCAGATCCTGATCGTCCATTTGCTTGCGCGTCATCACGGTGATGGACTGCGGAATTTCCTTAAGGGTGTGGGTGCCCTTGCCGATCGTGACGGCGTTGGAGGTGTACGAGTTGCTGCCTTCTGTCGTCGCTCCAACCTGTTGCGCACTGATGTTGGTCGCGCCCAATTCCAGGCCCTCGGTGGCAGTGCCGCGCACCAGCATCAGGGTGTTGCCCTCGACGCTGTAGCGTACGCCGGTGCCCTTGAGCAGTTCGGCGACGGCCGCTTGCGGGCTCATCTTGCCGCTGACCGCGTGGCTCTTGAGGCCGGCCATGTCGTCAGCGTTGTAGATCACTTGTTGATTGGTCTGCTGACCGAAGGCTTGCAGCGCTTGCGGCAACGACTGCGCAGGAATGTTGATGCTGACGTCTTCAGCCATTACCTGGGCGCTGAGTGGCAATACGCAGACCAGCCCCAGACCGGTCAATACGCGACGCGAACGCAGGCCGCGGGACATGACGAGTGCCTTGAACAGAGGTTTCAACTCATGAATTGCTGACATCGTGCTCTCTATTATTGGTAGAAGTGGAAGTCCATTGGGCCGAGGGGCCCGCCGTTGTCGGCACAAGGGAGCCACGCACTGTCAACGGCCCACGGGGCGACATTTCAGTACATGGCCGACCGGCCCCTCCCCGGGCGCGGTCATCTGGCTGGACAACGACGAAATCTTTTCTGCTGAACAAATCCGGTGTCTGGGGCTGCCCTGCCCGACCTGATTTGCCCACATACCTAAGTAAGACGCAGCACCTGCAAAAAACCGGAATGAGTTTATTTATCATTTACGCAAAAAGTTAAAAAAAAGGCCGTCGCTGTGGGCGACGGCCTTTTGTTTCTTGCTGTGTCAGCTTGTTTGCGCCGCCTTGGCGGCTTGTAGCTGGCGAGCCTGTTCGGCCAGACGAGCCTTTTCCTCGGGGCTCATCGCCTCCATGCGCAAGCGCACCTGGGCGATTTTCTCCAACTGCCCCGGCGTGCTTTCCACGGCCCGCAAGGCCAGCGCCAAGGACGCCACAGTCGGATGATCGAAGACCAGCCCCGGATGAACCTCGCACTGCAACAACTTGCGAATCCCGGCCACCAGTTTGATCACCAGCAACGAATGGCCACCGGCGGCAAAAAAGTCGCGGTCGATGCCCAGGCGTTCATGCCCGAGCAACTGCGCCATGCGAGTTGCAAGCAATTGCTCCAGTGCGTCGCGCGGTGCGGCATATTCGTCATCCGCCGCCGTACCCGCCAATTGCTGCAACGACTTGCGGTCAATCTTGCCGTTGGCCAACCGTGGGAAACGCTCGATCAAATGCAGGTGCTGCGGCACCATCACACTCGGCAGACGCGCAGCCAGTTCCGCTCGCGCGGCGTCCAGCAAGCCCGCCGACATTCCCTGCTGCGCCACGACAAAGGCCAACAATCCCTGCTCCGCCGAGGCTGCCGGCAGCACCAAGGCTTCGGCAACCTGCGGCAGGCGCAAAAGCTCGGCTTCGATCTCCGTCAGTTCAATACGGAAACCGCGCACCTTGACCTGCTGATCACGTCGACCGTGCAACTGGATCGCGCCGTCTGCGCGATAACGCGCCAGGTCGCCAGTGCGGTACAGACGTTGCGCCGGATCAAACGGACTGTGGATAAACGTCTGCTCATCCGCCTCGACATTCAAATAGCCTCGGCACAGCTGCGCGCCGCCCAGATACAACTCACCCAGCACACCTGCCGGCGCCAGACGCAACTCAGCGTCCAGCACGTAAACCTGGTTATTGCCCAGCACTTGCGTCAACGCCGAACTATCGCTGACGGCGCCATGCAGATCCAACGGATGAATCATCACCCCGACCGTGGCCTCCGTCGGGCCGTAGTGGTTGAACACGCGGCAGTCGCTGCGCAAGCGCGCAATGCGTTCGATCAGCGTCGGCGCAATCGGCTCGCCGCCCAGCACCAGCGTGTCTGGCAGGCTCGACCGCTCGCTGTCGAGCAGCGCGGCGAGGTGCGACGGCACGATCTTCAGGCAATCGATCTGCCGCTGTTGCAGATACTCGGCAAACAACGCGCCGTCCTGCATCTGCTCATCGCTGGCGACATGCAGCGTCGCACCGTTGAACAACGCACCGAACAACGCCGTGTTGCCCAGATCCGCTGCCACCGTTGAACTGAAACCGACGTTTTTGCATTGCTCCAGCCCCAATGCCTGACTGGCTTGAGCCGTATAATTGAGCAGTTGCCGGTGTTCGATCACCACGCCTTTGGGCATGCCCGTGGAGCCTGAAGTAAACAGTACATAGGCGATGTCATGGCCCTGAGTGGCTAGCGCAGTTAATGGTTCTGACGATTGACTGAGGCCAGCCAAGGTCAGCACCATAAATGGCTGATCCTGCCATGCCGACAGATGCGTTGTATCGGTCAGCAGCATTGCAGCGCCGGCCTGTTCCAGCATCAACGCCTGACGCGCCTGTGGCCAGTGCACGTCCAGCGGCAGATAAGCCGCACCGATGCGCCAGCTCGCCAACATGGCGATCACCAGATCCGCCGAACGCGGCAACGCCAGCGCGACAATCGAACCCTCACCCAGCCCTTGGGCCTTGAGGCCTTGCGCGAGGGCGTCGACCCGGACTTGCAACTGGCCGTAGCTCAATTGCTCTAGCGTGTCAGTCAGGGCAACTGCATCCGGCGTACGGGTCGCCCAATCAGCGATGCGCTGCGGCAGGTAACGGCTATCGGCCAGGGTCTGCATCGACGGATTGATTGCCAGCAAACGCTGTTCTTCGGCGCGACCGAGCAGGTTGAGCTGCGCCAACGCGGTGTCCGGTGCGGCAATGATCGAGTCCAGCAACTCGCCGAACTGTTCCAGCACGACGCCGGCCGTTGCCGGTGAATAACGCGAATTGGCGTACAGCAGCTCCACCGCTGCCAGTTGCTGCGCATCGTTCAGTTGCACCTGCAACAGCAACTCGAATGCATCCGGCTGCACAGTTACGGCAGCAGATGGCGACCAGCGCAAACCGCCGCTGCTGTCGATCCGACTAATCTGTGCAAGGGCAAAACCGTAGGCCGGGCGCGCCGCGTCGGGCGCAAGTTCCGCAGTCCAGTACTCTTGCCAGGTGCGCTGTTCTTCAAGACGTGCCGCCAGTTGTACCAACCAATCGCTGAACGTCACGCTGGCAGGCAACGCAACAGACAGCGGCAAGGTTTTCTCGAACACGCCCACGGCATTGGCGAAGTATTCATAGTCGCTGCGACTGTCATGGCGCACACCAACCAACGCTTGCTCAAGTCCGCTCAACCGTCCCAGCAATACCCACCAGGCGCCTTGCAGCAGCGTGGCAACGGGCTGACCGAGTTGCTCGGCCAAGGCCTGCAAGGCTTGGCGCTGCGCCGATTGCAGCGGCAACGACAGGCGCGTGTCGGCTGCGGCCCTTTCCACACTTGTGCTGCGTGCGGCCAGCCATGGCGTGGCGATGTCCGCCTGCACACCTTGCAACTGTTGCTGCCAGTAAGTGCGGGCAGTGCCGGCGTCTTCATCGAGCACCACTTCACTGCGCCATTCCAGGTACTGCGCAAACTCGCCCGGTGCCTCGTCTTCCTCAGTCTGGTCGCCGGCGTAGGCTTGCTGCACTTGCTCAAGCAGCAGATTCAGCGATAACGCATCGGCGCTGTAACGCGCGACACCCAGTACAAGCTGCCATTGCTGAGGCGCCAGACGATAAAGTACCGCCTCGACGCTTGCCGATTCGCCCACGACAAAAGCGCGGCCCATCGATTCGATGATCTGCGCCTGGACTTCCTCGGCACGCTGCTCGCCCGCCTGAATCGTCAACGGAAAGCGTCCGACGTCCGACACAGCCTGGCGCAAGCCATGGAAACCGGCGACTTTGCCCAGCCGCGCCAGCAGCATCGGCTGTTGCGCCAGCAGCGTATCGAACGCGGCCTGCAAGCGCTGCGGATCGAGGTCGCCCTCAATGATCACGCTCAACCAGCGCAACGCCTCACCACAGGTCGCCGTGTTCGACAGCTGCTCAAGCAGCGCCTGTTGCTCAGGCGTCAGGGCGAAACCCGGATCCTGTGCGTCCATCATGACCTCGTTCATGCTCCGCTTTCCTCGGTGTTCAATGCGCCACGCGCGGTTTTTCCGGGCTTCAGGCTGCTGTGGTCATACATGTCGCCCATGGCCACGACAATTTTGCGCGGGCCTTCGAACGGATCACGGGCGTGAGCCACCAGCATGTTGTCGAGCAGAATCGCATCGCCTTTTTGCCAGTCGAAACGCACGGCGCACGCTTCGTATAAATCGCCGATGCGCTGCATCACTTCGTCTTCGATCGGTGTGCCGTCACCGTAATACACGTGACGCGGCATGCGTTCGGCGCCGAACATCGCCAACAGGTCTTCACGCACATCCGGCTCCAGCCAGTAGATGTGATGCAACTGCACCTGATTGAAGAACGACTTGGCGCCGGTAATCGGGTGACGGATCACCGCCGGCCCCGGTGTGCGGGTTTGCAGTTCGTTGTTGTCGAGCCAGCGCCACTCGATGCCGCCAGCCCGGCAACGGGCCTCGACTTCGGCGCGGTCTTCGGTCTTGAAGAAATGCTGCCACGACACGTCGAGGTTATCGGTGAAGGTGCGCACATAAAGCAGACCTTTGGCCTCGAATTTGTCACGCAGGTCCGCCGGCATTTTTTCGTACATCAAACGGCAGTCGACAACCGGTGTCGCCCCGCCCACGGGCGCGGCCTGCTCGCAATAGAACATCTGCTTGCGCGGCCAGCGATCCTGATGGGAGCTCTCGTTGTGGAACAGGATCATCTTGCGTTCCGGGTACGGCGTGGATCGGTAAGTATTCTTGCCGCCCTCCTTCTTCGGCAGGTCGCCGTACTGGCCGTACAGGCCCGGTTGAATCGCTTCGGCGAACGCTTCAAAACCCTGAATGCCGTCGAGCTCGAAACCACGGAACAGAATGCCGGCGTGGGTGGCGAGTTTCTCGTCGATCAGCGGGCGGTTGTTCTTGATCCACTCGATCAAGTCCAGTTGCGGCTCGTTCGGCTCCACCAGCAGCGGGAACGGCTGGGGCGCGGCGATCAGTGATTCGCGGATCGGCGCCGGGCGAACCTTGGACACCGGCGCGGCACCGCGCTTGAGGAACTTGCCGAGTTTGTCGGACTTGGGCCCGGGCGCAGCCGGTTTGGCGGCCACGGCTAAATTGTCGACTGGCATGCTGATAGCTCCCAATTGAATGTCCTGATCAGCGACGATCTGTTCCAACAGGGCTATCCAGGCCTTCACCAGGTACTGAATGCGCTCGTGTCCGAACAAGGTTGTGGCGAATTGCCAATTGCCCAGCAATTGCCCTTCTTCTTCGTCAACGAACAATGCCATGTCGAATTTAGAATGGGTCTGCAATGCCGCCAGCGGCTCGACGCTCAACCCCCCCATGGACTGGGTGCGGCCCGGCAGGTTGTTCATCACGAACAACACCTGCACCAGCGGGTTCATGCCCTTGTGCCGTGGCACGCCCGAGGTTTCGATGATCATGTCCAGCGGCAGGTCCTGATGCTCCAGCGCGCCGAGCAGGTTGTCCTGGGTGCGGGTGAGGAACGTGGCAAACGTCGTCGCCGCGTCGAAGCGTGAACGCAGCGGCAGCACGTTGACGAAGAACCCGATCAACCGCTCCAGCTCCGGTTGCTCGCGCCCGGCAACGTCGGCACCGACCACCACATCGGCGCCGTCGCCAAAGCGGTGCAGCAACACCTGGAACGACGCCAGCAACGTGCTGTACAACGTCACGCCGGCCTCGGTGGAGACCTTGCGCAAAGCCTGGCTCAACGCCGTCGGCAGATGGAACTGCACGGCGTCACCGTCGTACGAAGCCACTGCCCCGCGCGGCGTGTCCAAAGGCAGGTTGAGCTGCCCGCTGTAACCGCCGAGCGTGTCTTTCCAGTAAGCCGCCTGCTGTCCAAGAATCCCTTTGCGCTCCAGTTCCTGTTGCCACAGGGCGAAGTCGGAATACTGCACTTCCAGCGCCGGCAACGGCGTGGCATCCCCGGCCTTGCTCAACTCGTAGATCTGCACCAACTCGTTGACCAGCACGCCCATCGACCAACCGTCAGAGATGATGTGATGCATCGAGAACAGCAACACATGCTCGGTGGCCGACAGATGCAGAATGCGCCCGCGCCACAATGGCGCCTGTTCCAGATCGATCGGTGTGCGCGCGTTATCCAGCGCCGCTTGCGCGACGTGTTCTTCCTGGGCACTGCGCGACAGACCGGACAAATCAAGTACCGGGAAGTCGACGTTTACCTGCTCGCAGATCAACGCAATCGGATCACCTTCATCGTCCTGGGAATACGCAGTGCGCAGCACTTCATGGCGGCGCACCACTTCGGCGTAGCTGCTCATGAAGCGCTCGATCGACAACTCGCCGCGCAAGCGCAAGGCCAGCGGCATGCCATACGCCGCGCTGCCACCGGACAACTGCTCGGCAACCCACAAGCGGCGCTGTACCAGCGACAACGGTGCCGTCGACTTGGCGCCCCAGGCCTTGAGTGGCACGGCCTGGCTGGCCGAACCGGCGTCGGTTTGGGTCTGTTCCTGAGCCATCCACGCCGCCAGATCCTTGAGGCGTGGATAGTTGAACAGATCGCGCAGGCTCAACGTGCCAGTCGTCAGTTTGCGCAGGCGCGACACCGCTTGCGTGGCGAGCAGCGAGTGCCCACCCAACTCGAAGAAATGGTCTTCGCGACTCACCTGATCGAGTTCCAGCACGCCCTGCCAGATCGCTGCAATCTGTTGTTCCAGCTCACCGACCGGGGCCACGAAATCTCCCGCAGCGACAACGCTATCGACGCCTGGCAAGGCCTTGCGATCGATTTTGCCGTTGGCCGTCAAGGGCAGGCTGGCAAGTAACAGCACGTGCGCCGGAATCATGTAGTCCGGCAGATTTTCCTTGAGTTCGGCACGTACGCGGTCACGCCACAGGCCTTGTTCGGCCGGACTGGCCTGGAGCAGTGCAGCGTCGTCAGGCACCAGCCATGCAACCAGTTGCTGACCGCTTATGCCCGGTTGCGCCAGCACCAATGCCTGGCCCACGGTTGCGATCTGCATCAGACGGGCTTCGATTTCACCAAGCTCGATACGGAACCCGCGAATCTTCACCTGATGGTCGATTCGCCCGACGTACTCGATCACGCCATCGGCGCGGTAACGCGCCAGGTCGCCAGTGCGATACAGGCGCCCGCCATCAGCCGCGAACGGATCAGGAATGAAGCGCAACGCAGTCAGGTCAGGCCGGTTCAGATAACCCCGTGCCAGCCCCGCGCGCCCGACGTACAGCTCACCGATGCACCCCTTGACGACCGGGTTCAGATCGCCATCGAGCAAGTACCACGACAGGTCCGGGATCGGCTCGCCAATCGGGCTGCTGGCGTCACTCTGCAAATCGGCCAAGGAAACTGGACGATAGGTCACGTGCACGGTGGTTTCGGTGATGCCGTACATGTTGATCAGTTGTGGGGCCTGGTCGCCAAAACGCTCGAACCATGGACGCAGGCTCTCGACCTCCAGCGCCTCACCACCGAACACCACGTAACGCAGGGACGATTGCGCTGCCGCGTGTTCCGAGGCGCACGCCACTTGCATCAGTTGCTTGAACGCCGACGGCGTCTGGTTGAGCACCGTAATCCCTTCGCGGCACAGCAACGCATGGAAATCTTCCGGCGAACGGCTGACCTCGTAAGGCACCACCACCAGTTTGCCGCCGTACAGCAACGCACCGAAAATCTCCCACACCGAGAAGTCGAACGCATAGGAATGGAACAGGCTCCAGACATCCTGCGGGCCGAAATCGAACCACGCGTCGGTAGCCTTGAACAGGCGCAGCACGTTGTGATGGGCGAGCAAGGCACCTTTCGGCTGACCGGTCGAACCCGAGGTGTAAATTACGTAAGCCAGATTATCCGGGCTCATGCGCACCTGCGGGTTACTGTCGCTGTAGCCTTCGAGGCCGTCGCGATCCTGATCGAGCATCAGGCTGCGCACGCTATCCGGCACCGGCAGACGATCCAGAAGATGATGTTGCGTCAGCAGCAATTCGATGCCGCTGTCGCCAATCATGTAGGTCAGACGATCTTGCGGATAGCTCGGATCGAGCGGCACATAGGCGCCACCGGCCTTGAGAATCGCCAGCAGACCGACCAGCATTTCCAGGCTGCGCTCCACCGCCAGACCGACGCGCACGTCCGGGCCGACGCCACTGGCGATCAGCTTGTGGGCCAATTGGTTGGCGCGACGGTTGAGCTCGCCGTAGCTTAGTGTTTGCTCGGCAAAGGTCACGGCAATCGCCTGCGGGGCGCGCTCGGCTTGCGCCTCGATCAATTGATGCAGGCAGGCTTCGCTCGGGAAGTCGGCCACGGCCGGATTCCAGTCCTGCAGCATTTGTCGCTCGTCAGCCGCATCCAGCAGCTTCCACTCGCCCAGGCAACGATCAGCGCTGGCGCTCATGCCGGTCAGGAGCTGTTGCAACTGCGTCGCCATTTTGACCACGGTGTCGGCGGCAAAGCTTGCGTGCTGATAGCTGAAGTGCACGGTCAACTGCTCATCCAGGTTGACCATCAACGTCAGCGCATAGTTGGTCTGCTCATGACGCTCGACATCGCCAAAGCGCAGGTCGTCCGACGCGGCTTGTTGCAAGGCTTCGGCAATCGGGTAGTTCTCGAACACCAGAATGTTGTCGAACAACGCCTCGCCGCTCTGCCCGGCCCATCGCTGTATGTCGAACAGCGGTGTGTGTTCCTGCTCGCGCAGCAACAGATTCTGCGCCTGCACCTGTTGCAACCATTGCGCCAACGGCTGCTCGGCACGCGGGCTGGCGATGATCGGCAAGGTGTTGATGAACAGACCGATCTGGCCTTCGACCCCGCTCAACTGCGCCGGGCGACCCGATACGGTGGCACCAAACGCAACGGTGTCTTGCCCGGTGTAGCGCTGCAACAGCAACAACCATGCGGCTTGCACCAGCGTGTTGACCGTGACTTTTTGCGCACGGGCGAAGCTATTCAGTTCAGCGGTCACGTCGCTGTCCAGTGTGAGCAAATGCTCGCCCTGGCCTGCAACCGTGGTGTCAGCGCTGCGGGCCACGGCATCGGCCAGATAGGTCGGTGTCTCGAAGTCGGCCAACTGGCCCTTCCAGAAGTTTTCCGTGACCTGCGCGTCCTGCTGCGCCAGCCATTCGATGTAATCGCGATAACGCCCGGCCGCCATCACCGGCGCTTGACCGTGGTAGCGCTGCAAGACTTCACCGAGCAACTGCGAGTTGCTCCAGCCATCCATCAAAATATGGTGAGAGGTGTAAATCAGCTGATAACGCTCGGCCGCCACTCGCACCACCACCAGACGCAGCAACGGTGCCGCGTGCAGGTCAAAACCCTGCTGGCGCTGCGCAAGTTCCAGATCCTTCAGGGCCTGGGGCAAATCACTGCGATCACGCCAGTCGAGCACGCTGAACGGCACCTGCAAACCCTTGTGGATCACTTGCAGTGGACACGGCAGATCACCCTCCCAGACAAAACCGCTGCGCAGCACTTCATGGCTGTCCATCGCCGCTTGCCAGGCCTCACGAAAACGCTCGACCTGCAGGCCATCCACGGCAACGCACATCTGGTTGATGTAATCGCCCGACTGTTGCGCGTAGAGGGTGTGGAACAACATGCCCTGCTGCATCGGTGACAACGGATAGATGTCTTCGACCAAGTGTGGCGAGGTCGGCAAGCCGTCGAGCTGAGACTGAGTCAGCCGCGCCAACGGGAAGTCCGAGGGTGTCAGCCCCGACACGCCTGGGGTCAGGCAATGCTCGATCAGCGCCGCGAGTTCCTGGGCGTAATCATCGGCCAGCGCTTCGATCACCGCGCTGTCGAAGCGCTCCTTGCTGAAGGTCCAGCCGATGCTCAGTTCGCCGCCATACACCTGACCGTTAAGGGTCAGCCAGTTGCCCAACGGCGCGTCCGGGCTTTGATCGAGGCCGGCGTTATCCGGCGACGGTACGAACAGTGCGCCGTCGTCGCTTTCGAAACTGCCGTCGAACTGGCCCAGGTAGTTGAAGGTGATGCGCGGAGTCGGCAAGGCGCGCAGGCTGTCTTGCACTTGGGCATCACCGAGGTGACGCAACGCGCCGAAGCCAATGCCCTTGTTCGGGATCGAGCGCAGTTGCTCCTTGACCTGTTTGATCGAATCGCCCGGCAGTGCCGCAGCAGTGAGACGCACCGGGAACAGGCTGGTGAACCAGCCGACGGTACGGGTCAGGTCGACACCGTCGAACAACTCTTCACGACCATGACCTTCGAGCTGAATCAGCGTCGACGCCTGCCCGTTCCAGCGGCCAATCACGCGGGCCAATGCCGTCAGCAACAGGTCATTGACCTGAGTGCGATAAGCCGCCGGGGCTTCTTGCAGCAGTTGTCGGGTCAGCTCAGGACTCAAACGAGTCTGAACGGTCTGCGCCAGTCGATTTTGCTCGCCAGCGTCGGCGCGCTTGCACGGCAGATCAGCGCTGACATCGCTCAGGCAGGCCTGCCAGCAAGCCTGTTCGGCCTGCAACGCCGGGCTGTTGGCGTAACTCTGCAAGTGCTCGCTCCAGTCCTTGAAGGCGCTGGTTTTCGACGGCAAGTTCAGTGGCTGATCGTTGAGCAACTGCTGATAAGCGTTTTGCAAGTCTTCGAGCAGAATCCGCCATGACACCCCGTCCACCACCAGGTGATGGATCACCAATTGCAAGCGCTGAGTGCCGTCGGCCAGCGTCGCCAACACGGCACGCAGCAATGGCCCGTTTTGCAGGTCGAGGCTGCGTTGGGCGCGGTTGCCCAACGCTTCCAGCGCCACGGCATCGGCCACGTCTTCTTGCCAAAGCAGATTGTGTTGCTGGTCTTCAACCGCGCGGTGCCTGGCCTGCCAGACGCCGTCGTGCGCAGTGAAGCTCAGGCGCAAGGCGTCGTGATGGAGAACCAAGGCACGCAGCACGTGCTCGACCTTGGCGGCGTCCAGCGCCTGACGCGGTTTGAGCAGCACCGACTGGTTCCAGTGATGACGTTCCGGGATCGGGTCTTCGAAGAACTGCTGCTGAATCGGCAACAGCAGCGCAGCGCCGGTCACCGCTTGTTGATCGATCGTCGATTGCTCACCGCCCAATTGTGCGACCAGCGCCAGACGCTGCACGGTCTGGTGCTGGAACAGGTCTTTGGGATTGAGGCGAATACCGGCCTGACGTGCACGGCTGACCACTTGAATCGAAATGATCGAGTCGCCGCCCAGCTCAAAGAAGTTGTCGTTCAAACCGACTTGCGGCAGCTTCAGCACGTCCTGCCAAATGGCGGCCAGACGCTGTTCCAGTTCGCTTTGCGGCGCCTGATAGGCCTGCTGCGCCTGACTCGCGTCCGGCGACGGCAACGCGCTGCGGTTGAGTTTGCCGTTGCCGGTCAGCGGCAGTTGCGCCAGCAGCAACAGGTGCGCCGGGATCATGTGATCCGGCAGGTTTTCCTTGAGTTGGGCACGCACGTTGTCGCGCCATTGCGTCTGTTCGGCAGGGCTGGCTTCAAGCAATGCAACGTCGTCTGGCACCAGCCAGGCGACCAGTTGCTGACCGCTAAGACCCGGTTGCGCCAGCACCACAGCCTGGCGCACGGCGGCTTGTTCGAGCAATTGCGCTTCGATTTCGCCGAGCTCAATACGGAAGCCACGAATCTTCACCTGATGGTCGATTCGCCCAACGTATTCGATCACGCCATCGGCACGATAGCGCGCCAGGTCACCGGTACGATAAAGACGCCCGCCATCCGCGGCGAACGGATCAGCAATGAAGCGCAGCGCGGTCAGGTCAGGACGGTTCAGATAACCCCGCGCCAGACCGGCGCGCCCGACGTACAACTCACCGATGCAACCCTTGGCCACCGGGTTCAGGTCGCCGTCGAGCAAGTACCACGACAGGTCCTGGATCGGCTCGCCGATCGGGCTGCTGGCGTCACGTTGCAGATCAGCCATCGACAACGGACGGTAGGTCACGTGCACGGTGGTTTCGGTGATGCCATACATGTTGATCAGTTGCGGCGCCTGATCACCGAAGCGCTCGAACCATGGGCGCAGGCTCTTGACCTCCAGCGCCTCGCCGCCGAACACCACGTAACGCAGGGACGATTGCGCTGCTGCATGTTCCGGGGCGCAGGCCACTTGCATCAGTTGCTTGAACGCCGAAGGCGTCTGGTTGAGTACGGTGATGCCTTCACGGCACAGCAACGCATGGAAATCTTCCGGCGAACGGCTGACCTCGTAAGGCACCACCACCAGTTTGCCGCCGTACAACAGCGCACCGAAAATCTCCCACACGGAGAAGTCGAACGCGTAGGAATGGAACAGACTCCAGACATCAGCAGGGCCGAAATCGAACCACGCATCGGTGGCTTCGAACAGGCGCAAGACGTTGCGATGGGCGAGCAAAGTGCCCTTCGGCTGACCGGTCGAACCCGAGGTGTAAATCACGTAAGCCAGGTTGTCCGCGCTCATGCGCACTTGCGGGTTGTGGTCGCTGTAGCTTTCGAGACCGTCATGCTCCTGATCGAGCATCAGGCTGCGTACGCAATCGGGTACCGGCAGACGATCCAGCAGATGACTTTGCGTCAGCAGCAATTCGATGCCGCTGTCGCCGATCATGTAAGCCAGGCGATCTTGCGGATAGCTCGGATCGAGCGGCACATAGGCGCCGCCAGCCTTGAGAATCGCCAGCAGCCCGACCAGCATGTCCAGGCTGCGCTCCACCGCCAGACCGACGCGCACGTCCGGGCCGACACCATTGGCGATCAGCTTGTGGGCCAATTGGTTGGCGCGACTGTTGAGTTCGCCGTAGCTCAGCGTCTGCTCGGCACAGGTCACGGCAATCGCTTGCGGGGCGCGCTCGGCTTGCGCTTCGATCAGCTGATGCAGGCAGGCTTCGCTCGGGAAGTCAGCCACGGCCGGGTTCCACTGAAACAGAGTGGCTTGACGCTCGGCGCTGTCGTGCAGCGGTAACTCGGCGATGCGCTGGGTGCAATCGACGACGATGCCGTGCAGCAGATTCGTCCAGTGCTGCGCCAGGCGTTGCAAGGTGGTGGCGTCGAACAGGTCAGTGGCGTAAGTCAGTTCGGCCCAGACGTTATCGGCTGATTCGAACGTGTCCAGAGTCAGGTCGAATTGCGCCGTGTGCGAGGCCCAGCTCAGGCCTTCGATGGCGATCTGCGGCAGGCGTGTCGCACCGCGACCCTGTCGCGCCTGACTCTGGTGGTTGTGCAGCACCTGGAACAACGGGCTGTGGCTCAGGCTGCGTTGCGGCTGCAAGGCGTCGACCAGTTGCTCGAACGGCAGATCCTGATGGGCCTGGGCGCCAAGTACAGTGTTCTTCACTTGTTGCAGCAGGCTGCGGAACGTCTGCTGGCTGTCAAATTCGGCCTTGAGCACCTGAGTGTTGACGAAGAAGCCAATCAAACCTTCGGTCTCGACCCGATTGCGGTTGGCCACCGGCACGCCGACCCGGATGTCGGCCTGACCGCTGTAGCGATGCAGCAGGGTCTGAAACGACGCCAGCAACAGCGCAAACAGGGTGACGTTCTCGCGTTTTGCAACTTGCTTGAGGCCAGCGGCCAGTTCCGCGCTCAGCGGGATGTCCTGGCGCGCGCCGCGGTAGCTCTGCTCCGGCGGGCGCGGACGGTCGGTCGGCAGTTCGAGCAACGGCTGTTCGCCGTCGCCCAGTTGCGCCGTCCAGTAGCTCAGTTGACGCTCGCGTTCACCGGCATCCATCCACTGCCGTTGCCACACGGCGTAGTCGGCGTACTGCACCGGCAGTGCCGGCAATTGTGCGGTTTTGCCCTGGCTGTGCGCGGCATACAACGCCACCAGCTCATCGACCATGATGCCCATCGACCAGCCATCGGAAACGATGTGGTGCAAGGTAATGATCAGTGCATGGTCATCAGCGGCAATCCGCAACAGCTTGACCCGCAGCAACGGGCCTTTGTGCAGGTCGAACAGGTGCAGGGTTTCGGCGGCGACCAATGCTTGCAGCGCGTGATCGTCCAGTTCATCAGCCATATTTTCGACGGCAAGTTCCAGCGTCGCCTGGGCCTGGATCACTTGCAGGGTCTGGCCCTGCTCTTCCACAAAACAGGTGCGCAGGGATTCGTGACGGGCGATCAACGCATCGAAGCTGCGCTGCAACGCCGGCAAATCCAGTTCGCCACGCAGGCGCAAAGCAGCCGGCACATGATAGGCGGTGCTGGTCGGTTCCAGTTGCCAGAGGAACCATTGGCGTTCCTGGGCGTAGGACAATGTCAGCGGTTGCGAGCGCGGCAGCGCGATGATCGGCGGCTCCTGATGCGCTTGCTCGACCCCGAGGGCGGCGACGAAATCTGCCAGCGTGCTGTGTTCGAACAGCGTGCGCAGCGGCACTTGCACATTGAGTGCCTGACGTACCCGCGATATGACCTGAGTCACCAGCAGCGAATGGCCGCCGAGTTCGAAGAAGTTGTCGCCCAGCCCCACTTGCTCAAGTTTCAACACCGTTTGCCAGATCTCGGCGACGGTGTGCTGGGTGGCGGTCTGCGGCGCGATGTAGGTCGATTGCAACTGGCTTGCGTCGGGCGCCGGTAAGGCCTTGCGGTCGACTTTGCCGTTGGGGGTCAGCGGCAGTTGCGCGAGAAACAGCAGATGCGCCGGCACCATGTATTCCGGCAACTCGGCTTTGAGACTGGCCTTGAGCGCCGCGCGCAGATCGGCTTCGCCTTCAGCATCCAGCACAGTGCTGGAGGACGGCACAACATAGCCCACCAGTTGCGCGCCGGTCGGGCCATCCTGAGCGACGACGACGGTTTCGCGCACGCTGTCGAGCGCCAGCAGGCGCGCTTCGATCTCGCCCAATTCGATACGGAAACCACGGATTTTCACCTGATGGTCGATCCGACCGATGTACTCGATCACGCCTTCGGCGCGGTAACGGGTCAGGTCACCGGTGCGATAAACCCGTTCGCCGGTGCTCGAAAACGGGTCAGGCACAAAGCGCTCGGCCGTCAACGAAGGACGCTGGAAGTAACCCCGTGCCAGGCCATCGCCACCGATCAGCAATTCACCCGGAGCGCCGAGCGGGTTGAGTTCCAGGTCACTGCCGAGGATATACAACGCGGTGTTGTCGATAGGCTTGCCAAGGAACGGACGGCTATCGTCCGCGCTCAGCGGATGCAGCGCCGACCAGATAGTGGTCTCGGTCGGGCCATAGAGGTTCCAGACCTTTGGCGAGCGCGCGAGCATGCGTTGCGCGAGTTCCTGTGGCAGCGCTTCACCGCCACACAGAAAGGTGCGGCCGTTGAGGGTGGCGGCGTGCTCGTTGTCCAGCAGCATGCGCCAGGTCGACGGCGTGGCTTGCAGCATGCTCACGGCGTGGCGGGCGATCAGTTCGAGCACCGCTTGCGGGTCCTGATGCACGTCTTTGCCGGTCAAGACCACGGCGGCACCGGCCAGCAACGGGCCGTAGATTTCCAGGCCGAAAATATCGAATGAGAACGTGGTCAGCGAGAGCATGCGATCAGTCGCGACGATGCCTGGTTGCTCGACCATGCTCGCGACAAAATTGCTCACCGCCGCATGACGCACCATCACGCCTTTCGGTTTGCCGGTGGAGCCGGAGGTGTAAATCGTATAGGCCAGGTGTTCGCCGCTCACCGCTACAACGGGGGCGCTGGTCGGGTATGCCGCCAGCCAGTCCTGCGGTTGGTCCAGCAGCAAAGTCTGCACCCCCACCGGGATCGGCAACTGCGTCTGCAAATGCGACTGGGTCAGCAGCAATTGCAGACCACTGTCCTCGATCATGTAGGCCAGGCGATCTTGCGGATAGGCTGGGTCCAGCGGTACATAAGTGCCGCCGGCCTTGAGAATCGCCAGCAGGCCGACGATCATTTCCACGCTGCGCTCGACGGCGATACCGACCAGTCGGTCCGGACCTACGCCAAGCTCGATCAGCTTGTGCGCGAGCTGGTTGGCGCGAGTCTCCAGTTGAGCGTAGGTCAGCACCTCTTCGCCAACGATCAGTGCCGTGGCATCAGGCGTTTGCTGTGCCTGCAAGGCGATGCGTTGATGTACGCACGGCGCCGGCGCGGCGTGATCGACCACGCGGCGCCAGTCCTGCACCAGCATTTGATGTTCGGTATTTTCCAGCAGTGGCAATTCACCGATGCGCTGGTGCGGCGCGGTGACAATGCCCTGCAGCAAATTGAGCCAGTGGCGGGCCAGACGCTCGATGGTTTCAGGCTTGAACAGGTCGGTGGCGTAAGTCAGTTCCGCCGCTACGCCTTCACTGGATTCGTAGGTGCCCAGCGTCAGGTCAAACTGCGCGGTACGGCCCTCCCAGACGATGTCCTCGACACTCAGGTGCGGCAGTTGCACCAGGCTCTGGCGCTGGGCCTGGTCGTTGACCGCCTGATGGTTGTACATCACCTGGAACACCGGGCTGTGGCTCAGGCTTCGCTCGGGTTGCAGGGCTTCGATCAGTTGTTCGAACGGCAGATCCTGATGGGCCTGAGCAGCCATGGCCGATTGCTTGACTTGCGCCAGCAACTGGTTGAATGGCAGTTGCCCGTGAACCTCGGCATTCAGTACCTGGGTGTTGACGAAGAAGCCGATCAGGCCTTCGGTTTCGACCCGGTTGCGGTTGGACGTCGGCACGCCAACGCGAATCTGCGACTGGCCGCTGTAGCGGTGCAGCAAGGCCTGGAACGAAGCCAGCAACACCATGAACAGGCTGGCGCCTTCGCGCTGGGCCAGTTGCTTGAGGGCATCACCCAGGGCCGATGGCATTTGCAGGTCGAGGCGCGCGCCGCGAAAACTTTGCACCGCCGGACGCGGATGATCGATCGGCAACTCCAGCACCGGATGCTCACCGCCGAGGGTGTCGATCCAGTACGCCAATTGCCGCTCGCGCTCGCCCGCCTCCAGCCAGTGGCGCTGCCAGATCGCATAGTCGGCGTACTGCACAGGCAGCGGCGGCAGGCTCAGCGTCTGACCGCTGGTGTCGGCCGCATAATGTTTGATCAGCTCACCGACCAGCACTTGCATTGACCAGCCATCGGAGATGATGTGATGCTGGATCAGCGCCAGCACATGGTCATCTTCCGCAACTTTCAGCAAAGAAACGCGCAGCAGCGGGCCCTGTTGCAGGTTGAACGGTCGGGCAGTTTCGTTTTCGACGAAAGCCTTGATCGCGGCGTCCGTGCCAGCGGCGTCGAGGCCTGCCGGCAACGGTGCCAGCGAGATGCTCAGCGGCAGTTTTGGATGAATCACCTGACAGAAGGTTTCGCCCTGCTCGGCGAAGGTGGTGCGCAAGCTTTCGTGGCGTGCCACCAGCGCATTGAAACTGCGCTCAAGCGCGGCGATATCGAGTTGGCCCTTGAGGCGCAAGGCGCTGGGGATGTGATACGCGGTGCTGTGCGGGTCCATTTGCCAGAGGAACAACTGGCGTTCCTGGGCGTAGGACAGCGGGATCGCTTCGAAGCTTGAGCGCGTCTCTGGAATCGGCAGATTGGCCGGAGAGACGCCCTCTTCGAGCATCTTTTCCAGGTACAGCTTACGTTTGTCCAGCGGCAGAGTGATAAAGCGCTTGGCAATCCTCAAAGCTACACTCGTGTCCATCAGACTTCCTCCATATCGTCAAGCAGGGCTTCCAGCTTGCTCAGTTTCTGTTCGTTGATTGCCCCGCCTCCTGTATTGAGGTGAGCGACAAAATCGCTCAGGACGGGGTGCTGGAATAACAGTTGCGGCGTCAACGTCAGGCCCAGTTCCAGGGCCATGCGCGACACCACGTTGACCGCCAGCAGCGAGTGCCCGCCCAGTTCGAAGAAGTGATCGTTGAGACCGATGCGTTCGACGTCGAGCACTTGCTGCCAGATCGCCGCGACCTGCTGCTCAAGCTCTGTGTGCGGCGCGACATACGCGGCCTGCATCTGGCTGGCATCCACCGCGGGTAGCGCCTTGCGGTCGAGCTTGCCGTTGGGGGTCAGGGGCAACTGCTCAAGAAACAGCAGATGCGCGGGAATCATGTAGTCAGGTAACGAAGACTTGAGGCCAGTCTTTAGTCCGTCGCGCAGCAGCCGCTGCGCTTGGCCGTCGTACAGATCCAGTTGCGGGGCGACCACATAGGCCACCAGTTGCGCGCCGCTCGCGCTTTCGACGGCCAGCACCGCCGCTTCGGTGACCGATGGCTGAGCGAGCAATCGCGCCTCGATCTCCCCCAGTTCGATGCGGAATCCGCGAATTTTCACCTGATGGTCGATCCGCCCCATGTACTCCAGTTCGCCGTCCTCGCGCTGGCGAATCAGGTCGCCGGTGCGATACAGACGCTCGCCATTGGCGACGAACGGGCTCGGCACAAAGCGTTCGGCGGTCATCGCCGCACGACCCAGATAACCGCGGGTGATGCCGGCACCGGACAGGTACAGCTCCGCCGAAACGCCCTGAGGCACCGCGTGCAGATCGGCATCGAGCAAATAGCTGGCACTGTGATCGAGGGCCCGACCGATACGTGCCTGTCCACCAGAACGGCGGCGGGTCCAGGTCGAATAGGTGGTGTCTTCCGATGGGCCGTACAGGTCGTAGACGTGTTCGACGGTTGTCTGCTGATACAGCGCCTCCACCAGGCTTTGTTTCAGCGGTTCACCGGCCAGATTGACGATGCGTACGCTCGGCGGAATCTGCCCGGCGCGTTGCAGCGCAGCGATTGCCGACGGCACGGTATTGATCAGGCGTACCTGATCGCGGGCCGGCAGTTGCGGCAGTTCCAAAGCGTTGCGCCCGATGATCAGCGAGCCGCCATTGGCCAGGGTCACAAACAGCTCCCACACCGACAGGTCGAAACACACCGAGGTCGAGGCCAGCACGCCTTGAATGTCTTCGCGGCTGTAAACCCGCGCCGACCAGTCGATCAACGCCATGACGTTGCGATGCGCAATCGCCACACCTTTTGGCTTGCCGGTGGAGCCGGAGGTGTAAATCACGTAGGCGAGATTGTCCGGTGCCACCGACGTCTGCGGCGCATGAGTCGGATAACTTGCCAGTGCAACCTGATCCAGCAACAGCACTTGAGTCTCGGCCGTCACATCCAGCGTCGCAGCCAACAGTTGCTCGGTCAGCAGAACCCGCGCACGGCTGTCTTCGAGCATGTAGGCCACACGATCGGCCGGATAATCCGGGTCGAGCGGCACATAGGCGCCACCGGCCTTGAGTACCGCCAGCAGCGCAACCAGCAACTGCTCGGAACGCGGCATCGCCACGCCCACGCGAACTTCCGGGCCGACGCCGAGTTCAACCAGTTTGTGCGCCAGTTGATTGGCCTTGGCGTCCAGTTCGGCATAGCTCAGTTGCGTGTTGCCGAAGGTTACGGCCAGCGCATTTGGCATGACCGCCACCTGACGGGCGATGCTTTGGTGGATGCACAGATCGGTGACGAAATCGGTGTGAGTGGCCGGGCCGTTCTCGATCAGTTTCAATTCGCTGAGCGAGCGCTCGCCGCCATCGATCATCTGACTGAGCAGACGTTGCAGATGCGCGCCCAACTGCGTCACACCGGTCGCCGCGAAGCTGTCGCGCTGATAGCTGAAGTGCACCGACAACTCAGCGCCCATGTGTACCAACAGCGTCAACGGATAGTTGGTCTGCTCGTGATTGATCACCGGGCCGAAGCGCAGGCCTTGCGGCGCTCCCTGCGCCAGCGCCTCGGCAATCGGGTAGTTCTCGAACACCATCAGGCTGTCGAACAGCGCATCACCACCCTGCCCGGCCCAGCGCTGAATCTGCGCCAGCGGCGTATGCTCGAATTCGCGCAGTGCCAGGTTTTGCGCCTGCACGCCTTGCAACCAACTGGCCAGGCTCTGCTGCGTGCGCGGGGCGGCGATGACCGGCAAGGTATTGATGAACAGGCCGATCTGCTGTTCAGCCCCCGGCAGATCCGCCGGACGCCCGGCGACAGTGGCGCCGAACGCCACACAGTCTTTGCCGGTGTAGCGCTGCAGCAGCAACAGCCACGCGGCTTGCACCAAGGTATTGACGGTGACTTTCGAGGCCCGGGCGAACTCACTCAGACGCTGAGTCAGAGCGGCGTCCAGCACCTGGAAATGATCGCCGTAACCCGTACTCGACAAAGCGCTGCCTGGCCGTGCGATGGCGTTGGCCAGCCGAGTCGGTTCCTCAAGGTCATTCAGCGCGGCCTGCCAGTACGCCTCGGCGGCCGCCGTGTCCTGACGCTGCAACCAGCCGATGTAATCGCGATAACGACCGCTCGGACGCGGCACCACTTCGCCGCTGTAGTGCTGCAACACTTCGCCAAGCAACTGTGCGCTGCTCCAGCCATCCATCAGGATGTGATGGTTGGTGTAAATCAAGTGATGGCGGTCGGCGGCAGTACGCACCAGTACCAGACGCAGCAAGGGTGCGCGGGTCAGGTCCAGACCCTGGGCGCGTTCCTCGTCCGCCAGGGTTTGCAATGCGCCGTCCAGATCAGTCTGGCTGCACCAGTCAAGGACGCGGAACGGTACCTCGAGATGGCGCTGCACCACTTGCACCGGCTGCGCCAGATCACCTTGCCAGACGAACCCGGTACGCAGGATGTCATGGGCGTCGACCACCGCTTGCCACGCCGCGCGAAAACGCTGCGGATCGACACCGTCGACGTCCAGACGCATCTGGTTGATGTAGTCGCCGCTGCCATGTTCGAGCAAGGTGTGGAACAGCATGCCCTGCTGCATCGGCGACAGCGGATAGATGTCGTCGATGGCCTGCGGTTGCGGTACCAGCAGGTCAAGTTGTGCCTGGCTGAGCGTCGCCAACGGGAAGTCCGACGGGGTCACCCCACGGTTAGCACCGTCGCAGCAATGGGCGATCAGCGCGGTCAGCTCTTGCAGGTAGTCGTCGGCGAGGCGCTGGATGGTCGTCGGGTCGAACATTTCACGGCTGAAAGTCCAGCTCAGGTCCAGTTCGCCGCCGAACACTTTACCGTCCAGGGCCAGGGGGCTGCCCAACGGCCCCTGCATGTTGACCTCTTCGCCGCCGGACTCGTTGGTCGGGACGAACAAGGCATCGTCGCCTGCATCGAAACTGCCGTCGAACTGGCCGAGATAGTTGAAGGTCAGGCGCGGTGTCGGCAGGGCTTGCAGCGCTTGTCGGGCAGACTCGTCGCCCAGATGCGCGAGCGCACCGAAGCCGATGCCTTTGTTGGGGATCGCGCGCAGCTGTTCCTTGATCTGTTTCAGCGAGGCACCGAGATCGACCACCGGTGACAATCTGGCCGGGAACACACTGGTGAACCAGCCGACGGTGCGTGTCAGATCGACGCTGTCGAACACGTCTTCGCGGCCGTGGCCTTCAAGTTGTACCAACACGCTGTCGTCGCCGGTCCAGCGCACCATCACCCGCGCCAACGCGGTCAGCAGCAAATCGTTGACCTGCGTGCGATAGGCCGCCGGGGCCTCCTGCAACAGCTGACGAGTCAGGTTTTTGTCCAGTTGCGTGCGGATTGCCTGAGCCTGATTGTGTTGCTGGCCGCCCTGCGGGTTATCGCACGGCAACTCGGTGGAGGCGCCTTGCAGTTGTTGCTGCCAGAAGCCCAGTTCAGCCTGCAACGGCGCGCTGGCTGCGTAGTCTTGCAATGCCTCGGCCCAGGCCTTGACCGCACTGGTCTTGGCCGGCAGTTGCACGACCGCGCCGGACAGAATCTGCCGGTAAGCGCTTTGCAGGTCCTCGAACAGAATCCGCCACGACACGCCATCCACCACCAGGTGATGCACCACCAGCAACAGACGCTGAGTGCCGTCGGCGAGGTTCGCCAGCACCGCGCGGATCAACGATCCGTCGCTCAGTTGCAGGCTGCGTTGCGCCTTGTTGCCCAGTGTCTCCAGCGCCGCCAGATCAGCCACTTCGACTTGCCACAGGATGGCTTCACCCGCTTGCGCCGCGACATCGCGGTACTGCGCCGTCCAGCCTTGCGCTTGCTCGATAAAGTCCAGGCGCAGGCTGTCGTGATGCACCACCAGTGCATCCAGTGCCTGCTCCAGCACCTGTGCATCCAGCGGCTGAGCGGGTTTGAGCATCACCGACTGATTCCAGTGGTGACGGTCGGGAATCGACTGCGTGAAGAACCACTGGTGAATCGGCAGCAGCGCCGTTGCGCCCGTTACCGGTTGCTGGTCGATCACTTGCAACGGCTCGCCGGTTTGCACCACGGCGGCCAGCGCTTGGATGGTCTGGTGCTGGAACAGGTCTTTCGGCGTAAATCGCAGGCCGGCCTGACGGGCACGGCTGACCACTTGAATCGAGATGATCGAATCACCGCCGAGCTCGAAGAAGTTATCGCTCAGGCCCACACGCTCAAGCTTCAGCACGTCTTGCCAGATCGCCGCCAGTTGCTGCTCCAGCGCACTTTGCGGGGCGACATAGAGTTGCTGCAATTGGCTGACATCAGGCTTGGGCAGGTTTTTGCGATCTAACTTGCCGTTCGGGGTCAGCGGCATGCATTCAAGACGCAGCACGTAGGCCGGAACCATGTGCGACGGCAGCGTGGCCTTGAGTTGCGCACGCAGTTGCTCGGCGAAATCGTCGCGCGTCGAGTCGCCGACCACGTAAGCGACCAGGCGTTTGCTGCCGGCACTTTCCTGCGCCACGACCACGGTTTCACGCACGCCATCGAGGGCCTGCAAGCTCGCTTCGATTTCGCCCAACTCAATGCGGAAACCACGGATCTTCACCTGATTATCGATGCGTTCCAGATAGTCGAAGGTACCGTCGGCGCGCTGGCGTACCAGATCGCCGGTGCGATACAACACACCACCGTTGCGGCTGAACGGGTCAGCGACAAAACGCTCGGCAGTCAGTGCCGCCCGGTTCAGATAGCCGCGAGCGACGCCGCTGCCGCCCAGGTACAGCTCACCGGCCATGCCTTGTGGCAACAGGTTCAGATCAGCATCGAGCACGTAGGCGCTGCGATCGCCGATACGGCTGCCGATTGGCGCATACGCCGCGCCACAGGGTTCGTCGCGACCAGCCTTCCAGATCAACGGGGTGACCACCGTTTCGGTCGGCCCGTAGCCGTTGATGATGTACTCGGGATTGAGTGCACGCTTGACCCGTTCGAAACTCGCATTCGGCACGGCATCGCCGCCGAAGCAGTAAATCCGCACTGGCGGCGGATTGCCGACGCGTTCGGCATGTTCGGCCAGTTGCTGCAGGTACACCGGCGGGAACGCAACCACGGTCACGCCGTGCTCGATCATGGCGTTGTAGGTCTGCTCCGGCGTCCACAGGCTGTCGTCGCGAATCAACAGCGAGCCGCCGTGGGTCAGACTGGTCAACCAGCGCTCATGGGCACCGTCGAAAGCGAACGACATGAAGTGGAATTCACAATCGCTGTCGCGCATTTCATAGCGCTCGCCAATCGCCAGGCAATGCATCGCCAGCGGCCCATGAGTCACGCTGACGCCTTTCGGATTGCCAGTGGAACCCGAGGTGTAGATCACATACGCGAGGTTATCCGGATCCAGCGCGACTACCGGTGCCTGTGCGCAATGCGCGCTGAGGTCGAGGTGATCCAGCTCCAGCACTGTCAGTGCATCGCCGATCGGCAGTTGCGCCGACACCCGCGAATCGCTCAGCAGCAGCGCCAGACCGGAATCTTCCATCAGGTACGCCAGACGCTCGCGTGGGTAACTGGTGTCCAGCGGCACATACGCACCGCCGGCCTTGAGCACGGCCAGCAGCGCGACGATCAGGCCTTCGCTGCGCGGCAGTGCCACGCCGACGCGCACTTCCGCGCGCACGCCACGGGCTACCAGCTCATGCGCGAGACGGTTGGCGCGGGCGTCGAGTTCGCCGTAGCTGAAATGCTGTCCGTCGAAAATCACCGCGGTGCGCTCAGGTTGTTGCGCCGCCAGTCGGGCGTAGCGCTGATGCACGGGGATATCCTGCGGATAGGCTTGCGGCTGGTTTTCAGCCAGTTGTCGCGCGTGTTCTTGAGCCGTCGCCAGGGCGATTTCGCCGAGAGGACGTTCGGCGGATTCGGCGAACTGCTCCAGCAGGTGCAGCAGTTGTGCGCTCAGACGCTCGATGGTTGCGGCGCTGAAATGCGCCTGATCAAAACTCATGTGCAGCGCCAACGTGTCGCCCAGCGTCACGCCGAGGGTCAGCGGGTAGTGCGTCTGATCCTGGTTGGCCACTTCGCCGAATACCACGCCTTGCGCAGTGCCGTGTTGCAGCGCTTCAGAAATCGGGAAATTCTCGAACACCAGCAGCGTGTCGAACAGCGACTCGCCGCCCTGCCCGGCCCAGCGCTGGATATTCGCCAGCGATGTGTGTTCGAACTCGCGCAGGCTGAGGTTTTGCGCCTGCACAGCGGCCAGCCACGCGGCCACGGTTTGATCCGGGCGCGAACCGGCGATCACCGGCAACGTGTTGATGAACAGTCCGACTTGCTGCTCGATACCCACCAGCTCCGCCGGACGCCCGGCCACGGTGGTGCCGAACGCTACGCAAGCGCTGCCGGTATAACGCTGCAACAACAGCAGCCACGCGGCTTGCACCAGGGTATTGGCGGTGACTTTCTGTTCTCGGGCAAACTCGTTCAAACGGCGAGTCCGCGGCGCATCCAACTGGTAATGCTTGAGCGCATGCCCCTTGTCGGCACGCACCTCGCCACCGCCCGCCGCGGCTTGCGCCAGCACCGTCGGTTCGTGGAAGTCCGCCAGTTGCGCCAGCCAGAATGCTTCGCTGACGGCAGCGTCCTGACGTTGCAGCCACTGGATGTAATCGGCGTAGCGGCTCAGAGGACGCGGCGGTTGCTGCCCGGCATAACGCTGCAAGACTTCGCCAAGCATCTGCGCGCTGCTCCAACCGTCCATCAAGATGTGGTGGTTGGTGAAAATCAGGTGATGGCGCTGCTCAGCCACTCGAATCAACGTGACGCGCAGCAGCCCGGCCTCGGTCAGGTCGAAACCCTGCGCCAGGTCGGCAGCCGTGAAATCTTCAAGAGCCTGGGCGATGTCATCGCGCTCACGCCAATCGAGCAGCGTGTACGGCAACTCGAGGCGGCGATGGATGATCTGCAGTTGTTCCTGCAATTCGCCCTGCCAGATGAAGCCGCTGCGCAGGATGTCATGGGCGTCCATGGTGGCTTGCCACGCGGCGCGGAAACGCTCGGGATCAAGGCCGTCGACATCAACACTCAACTGGTTGATGTAGGTGCCATTCCCCTGCTCGTACAAGGTATGGAACAACATGCCTTGCTGCATCGGCGACAGCGGATAAATGTCTTCGATGCCGGCGGCCGGCACCGTTAGCGCATCCAGTTGCGCTTGGCCGATGTGCGCCAGCGGGAAGTCCGAGGGGGTAGTGCCCATCGATTCCGGCAGGCAGCAATGGTTGATCAGTGCTTGCAGCTCACGGGTGAAATCGTCGGCCAGACGGGCAATGGTTGCCTCGTTGAACTGCTTGCAGCTGAAGGTCCAGCGCAGGTCGAGTTCGCCTTCGTAGACCTGGCCTTCGACGCCCAGCCAGTTGTCCAACGGTGCGTCCAGACTTTGCTCAAGCCCGGCGCGTTCACCGGCCGGGCTGAACAGTGCGCCTTCCTCGGCATCGAAACTGCCGTCGAACTGGCCCAAGTAGTTGAAGGTGATGCGCGGCACCGGCAGTGCCTTGAGTAGAGCTTGCGCCTGCGCGTCACCGAGGTGACGCAGCACGCCGAAACCAAGCCCTTTGTTCGGGATGGCGCGCAGTTGCTCCTTGATCTGCTTGATCGCGCTCGCCAGCGAATCCGCCGGGGTCAGGCGCACCGGGAACACACTGGTGAACCAGCCGACGGTGCGGGTCAGGTCGACGTCGTCAAACAGGTCTTCGCGACCGTGACCCTCGAGCTGAATCAGCGTATCGGCATACCCGGTCCAACGGCAGATGACCCGCGCCAGCGCGGTCAGCAGCAAGTCGTTGACCTGTGTGCGATACGCCGCCGGTGCCTGTTGCAGCAGTTGCTGAGTAAAGGTTTTGTCGAGTCGGCTGTGCAGCACTTGCGCGTGACGACTTTGCAGGCTGCCCTGCGGGTTGTCGCACGGCAGATCCTGCGCCGCGCCCTCAACCTGCTGTTGCCAGAAACCCAGTTCTGCCTGCACCGCGTCCGTTGCGGCAAAGGTTTGCAGATGCTCGCCCCAGGCCTTGTACGAACTGGTTTTGGCCGGCAACTTGATGCTCGAACCTTGCAGCGCTTGCTGATACGCCAGTTGCAGGTCTTCCAGCAAAATCCGCCATGACACGCCGTCCACCGCCAGGTGATGCACCGCCAGCAACAGACGCTGACTGCCATCGGCCACGGTGGCCAGCACCGCGCGCAGTAACGGACCTTTTTGCAGGTCGAGACTCTGTTGGGCGTTGGCGTACAGCGCGTGCAGCTCGGCGTCAGCAAGGTTGTCAGCGGTCCACAACAGTTCCGGCTCAACCACGACTGGCGCCACATCGGCACGCCAACCGTCGGCGCCTTCGACGAAGCGCGAACGCAACGCATCATGTTGGGCCAGCAGCGCATTCAACGCCTGCAACAACGCCTCGGCACGCAGGGTTTCATGACTGCGCAGCAGCACTGCCTGGTTCCAGTGATGACGCTGGGGAATGTCGTCTGCGAAAAACACTTGCTGGATCGGCAGCAGCGTCAACGCACCCGTCACCGGCCCCTGATCGACCGCCACGCCAGCGGTGCCTTGTTGAGCGACGCTGGCCAGGCCTTGCACGGTCTGGTGTTGGAACAGGTCACGCGGGCTGAAATGAATCCCGGCCTGACGCGAGCGGCTGACCACTTGAATGGAGATGATCGAATCACCGCCCAGCTCGAAGAAGTTGTCAGTCAGGCCGACCTGTTCGAGCTTGAGCACGTCCTGCCAGATCGCGGCGATTTTCTGTTCCAGTTCGCTGCGCGGCGCAACAAAGGCTTGCTGCATCTGGCTGGCGTCCGGCGACGGCAAGGCCTTGCGATCCAGTTTGCCGTTCGGGCTCAGCGGCAGTGTGCCGAGGAACAGCACTTGGGTCGGCACCATGTAATCCGGCAGGCTGTTTTTGAGTTGCGCCTTGATCGCTTCGCGCGCCGCGCCTTGCGCATCGGCCGACGCCGACACCACGTCGGCTTGCTTCGGCACCACGTACGCGACCAGTTGCAGGCTGCTGCCGCCCTGTACCGCAAGCACCACCGCTTCGCTGACGGCATCGAGTTCGAGCAAACGCGCCTCGACTTCGCCCAGCTCAATGCGGAAACCACGGATTTTCACCTGATGGTCAACCCGGCCGACGTACTCGATCTGGCCCTTGCCGTTGAAGCGCGCAAGGTCGCCGGTGCGGTACAACCGGGCACCGCTAGTGGAAAACGGATCGGGCATAAACCGCTCGGCGGTCAGGTCCGCACGCTGGAAATAACCGCGCGCCAGCAGCTCGCCGCCAATCAACAGTTCACCGACCACGCCCACCGGCGTCGGTTGACCGTCGGCATCCAGCAGATAGGTATGGCGCCCCGGTAGCGGCTGCCCGATCGGCATTGTCAGCGGTAATGGCTGACGACCGAACACGTAATCGCTGCAATCCAGCGTGGTCGCGGTGATGGTGGCTTCAGTCGGGCCGTAGGTGTTGAGCAATTTCACTTGCCCAAGCCCCGCCACGCGCCAGGCCTGCACGCCTTCCGGCGGCATGGCTTCACCGCCGCTGTGTACCTGACGCAGCGCGGCATAGTCACGCGGGCCGGCGGCAGCGAATTCCTTGGCGATCATGTTCCAGTAAGCGGTGGTCAAGTCCATGACCGTGATGCCCTGTTCGACGATGTGGCGATACAGGGTTTCGCTGTCCCAGACCTCGTTGCCGCGCAACACCACCGAGGCGCCGCAGGTCAGCGGGCCGAAGAGTTGTTCACCGAAGGCATCGAAGTTGAACGTGGCAAATTGCAGCGCGCAATCGGCGGCACTCAGGCCGTAGTAATACTGCGAGGCGAAGGCGTGTTTGCTCAGCGCACCGTGGCTGATGCCAACCCCTTTCGGGCGACCGGTGGAGCCGGAAGTGAACATCACGTAGGCGAGGTTATCGGCCCACACCGCACACTGTGGATTGCTTTCGTCTGCGTTTGCCCAGACGTCGGACTGATCCAGACACAGGCACTGCACGTTCTGCGGCACCGGCAGGCGTTCGAGCAGATGGCTTTGCGTCAGCAACAAGCGGCTGCCGCTGTCTTCGATCATGCACAGCAGGCGATCACGCGGGTACTGCGGGTCCAACGGCACGTACGCACCACCTGCCTTGAGCACCGCGAGGATGGCAACAATCAGCTCAAGACCCCGGTCGACGGCGACGCCGACCAGCACTTCCGGGCCGACACCCTGCGCCAGCAGCGTGCGGGCCAGACGATTGGCGCGGGCATTGAGCTGGGCGTAGGTCAGTTGCTGACCCTCGAAAATCAGCGCGGCAGCATCCGGAGCCTGCGCAACTTGCGCCTCGAACAACTCATGCACCGGGCGCTCGCTCGGCCATGTCGTGTCATGGCGCCCCCAGTCCTGGGTCAGTTGTTGATATTCCTGCGCCTGCAACAGCCCGATCTCGCTGACCCGTTGCTGCGGATCGTTGACGATGCTGTGCAACAGGCGTGTCCAGTGCCGCGCCATGCGCTCGATGGTTTCACCGTCGAACAGGTCGCTGGCGTAGGTAAATGCGGCGTGCAACTGACGGCCCTTCTCATACGTGTCCAGGCTCAGATCGAACTGCGTGCTGCGGCTTTCCCACTCGATCACCCCCAACTCCAGGCCGCTGCCGACCTTGAGCGTGGTGACATCAGCGACTTCCGGCTGATGGTTGTACATCACCTGGAACAACGGGTTGTAGCTCAGGCTGCGCTCAAGTTTGAGTGCTTCGACCAGCCGTTCAAACGGCAGATCCTGATGCGCCTGGGCACCGAGCGCGGTTTCCTTGAGCGCGCTGAGCAAGTCGCCGAATCGGGTCTGACCGTCCAGTTGCACGCGCAGCACTTGGGTGTTGACGAAGAAGCCGATCAGGCCTTCGATTTCGCGGCGGTTGCGGTTGGCAATCGGCACACCGACGCGCAGGTCGTTCTGGCCGGTGTAGCGGTGCAGCAGAACATTGAAGGTACCGAGCAACAGCATGAACAAGGTGACGCCGTGCTGGCGCGCCACCCCGCGCAGTTGCTCGACCAGCGCCGCCTCCACCACCTGCTCGTGACGACGACCGCGATAACTCGGCAGTACCGGGCGCGGACGATCGACCGGCAGCTCCAGCACCGGGTGTTCGTCGCCCAATTGCGCCAGCCAGTAATCGAGTTGACGCTGTTGCTCGCCAGCCTCCAGCCAACGCCGCTGCCACAGCGCGTAATCGCTGTACTGCACCGCCAATGCTGGCAGTTCGGCAATCAGCCCCTGATCATGGGCGTCATAAAAGCGGCAGAACTCGTCGATCAATACGTTCATCGACCAGCCATCGGAAACGATGTGATGCAACGTCAGTAGCAACACATGTTCCTGCTCGGCCAGTTGCAGCAGACGCACGCGCAGCAGTGGCCCGTTGGCCAGATCGAACGGCAGCAGCGACTGCTCTTCTGCCGCCGCCGCCACGCGCACTTCGCGCTCGGCGGCCGCCAAGGCACTGAGGTCGACGCGCTGAATGTCCAACGGTTGTTGCAGCGGTACTTGCAGCAGGCTGTCGTCAGGCTGTTGCTGGAATACCGTGCGCAGGGTTTCGTGGCGTTCGATCAGGCTGGCAAAGGCTTGCTCAAGCGCCTGCTGATTCAGGCGACCGGTCAGGCGCACCGCCGCCGGCAAGTTGTAAGCGCCGCTTTGCGGATCCAGATGCCAGAGAAACCACATGCGTTGCTGGGCGTAAGACAGCGCCTGCCGATCCTCGGCCTCGACCCCGGCCGGAATCGGAAACCGGGAAAAATCCACCCCTTCCCTCTGCAGCGCCGCCAGGAACATCTGGCGCTTTTCCAGGGGCAACCCGATAAACCGGCGAGCGAGTTTCAGGGAGTCTTCTGCATTCATTTCTTGGCATCCGGATCAATAGGCAGGCAGCACAAAGGCGCGTCGTCCCTATAAAACGAATGCACAGCGGAAAAATTAGCGTTTGAGAACAACTATCAAGCGGGAGGTAAAGGGGAGATTTTCAGATTGCCCTGAAACCCTGTGGGAGCGAGCTTGCTCGCGAATGCGATGTGTCAGCCAATGGAAATATCGACTGGAACTCCCTCTTCGCGAGCAAGCTCGCTCCCACAGGTTCTTGGGTGCTCAGGCGGTTGCGAGCACGGCATGCCGACGATGATGAACTTCCAGTTGATCCTTGATCACCCTCAGCACTTTGGCTTCGTGCTCATGGATGAAAAAGTGCCCGCCGGCGAGCATGTCCACCGAGAAGCTGCCCGAAGTTTCCTTGCTCCAACCGATCAACTGTTCGGTGGTGGCCTTGTCGGCCTTGCCGCCCAGCACGTGCACCGGGCAGTTGAGCAGCGGCCGCTGCGCCGGCTCGAATGTGCCGCACAGCAGGAAGTCGGCGCGCAGGATTGGCAGCGTCAGGCCCATCAACTCTTCATTGGCCAGCACTTCCTCACTGGTGCCGTTGAGCGTGCGCAATTGATCGATCAGCTCGGCGTCGGTCTTCGGCTCGGCAAAACCGCGATCGTAATCGGCGCGCATCGTTGGCGCCGCGGTCCCCGAGGCAAACAGCGCCACCGGTTCCGGACAACCCAGTGCGCGCAACGCATGGGCAATTTCGCACGCCATCAACGCGCCCAGGCTATGGCCGAACAACGCATACGGAGTTTTGAGTGTCGGGCGCAATTCCCTGGCCAGTTGCATCGCCAGCGTGCGCATATCGGTTTGCAGCGGCTCATCGAACCGGGCGCCGCGCCCCGGCAGCTCCACCGGTTGCAGTTGCAGCCATTGCGGCAACTTCGGCCGCCAGCGGCTGTAGACCATCGCGCTGGCACCGGAATACGGCAGGCACAGCAAAGTCAGCTTGGTCACCACGCGTCCCTCAAAAAATTCGTCTGTAGAGAGAAACGGATCGCTGCCCCGGCAAATTAGTCGATGCCCGCTAAATCCCCCACAGAGGTGCTCGTTAACTGTTCAGACCAAAATCAATAATGAGGAATCGCCGTGGACGTGCAGACCATCCTGGGCAAACTGTTCGCCAATGCTGGCGCAGTCGGTATCGAAGGTGTTTTCCAATTCGTGTTTGGCCCGCAACAGGCCTACTGGTCCGAGGTCAAGGCCAGCAGCCGCACTGAAGCGGGCCGCCATGCCAGCCCCGACGTGACCTTTGAAGTCGCGGAGCGGGATTTTCTCGCCATCATGGGCGGCACGGCCAACGTTGAAGAACTCTTCGCCAGCGGTCGCTTGAAGATCGGCGGCAACATGGGCCTGGCGACGCTGCTGCCGCAGATCATCGACCACGCCCGCCACGGCGGTGCGGCAGCGCAAAAGGTCGACATGAACAAGCGCTACCCGACCCCGCCACGTTTCAGCGAAAAACTCACCGCTGGTCTGCCGACTCAACATGAGATCGAGCGTCGTCCGCGCAGTGAGCTGTCGGTGGCCGAGTTCGAGAAGCGCTACTTGCCCCACGGCATTCCAGTGGTGATCAGCAATGCACTGCACGACTGGCCACTGTTCAAGCTCAGCCGTGAAGAATCACTGGTGCATTTCGCCGAGCTGCAAGGCATCACCCGCCATGGCGACTACGTGAAGAAAACCTTTTCCACCGAGCGTGATTTTCGCTCCACATCGATGGCCGACTTCATTGCCTCGCTGGAAAACCCGGCGGCCAAAGGTGCGGACGGTGAGCCACCCGCTTATATGGGCAACAACATTCTGCCGGCCGCATTGATGCAGCAGATCAAATACCCCGCCTACTTCGACGCCTCGCTGTTCATCCCACCGCGAATCTGGATCGGCCCCAAGGGCACCCTGACACCGCTACACCGTGATGACACCGACAATCTGTTTGCCCAAGTCTGGGGGCAGAAGACATTCACCCTGGCCGCGCCGCATCATCGCGAAGCGCTGGGCACCTGGTCGACGGCGCCCGAGGGTGGGCTGGATGGCTGCGATTTCAATCCGGATGCGCCGGACTATGAACGCTTCCCGGCGGCGCGGGGTGTGACGTTCCTGCGCGTGACGCTGGAGGCTGGGGATCTGCTGTTTTTACCGGAGGGGTGGTTCCATCAGGTGGAGTCGGTGTCGACATCGTTGTCGGTGAATTTCTGGGTGAATTCAGGACGGGGTTGGTAGGCATCCCAGAGGCAAATGATATCTGTGGGTCATTTGTGGCGAGGGAGCAAGCTCCCTCGCCACAGTATGTGCATCAGAGTATTCGGGAGTGCGGAATTATTTCAGATGGCGGAAACTCTGCACCGCAGAGCCCAACACCACCGCCCCCGCTGCAATTGCCAGCCAGAATCCGCTGCGAGCGCCGTAGGCATCCACTAGCCAACCAGACCCGGCGGCACCCACCGCCACGCCAATACTCAAACCCGTCACCAGCCACGTCAGCCCTTCGGTGAGTTTGGCCGGCGGCACGATGCGTTCGATCAATGCCATCGCCACAATCAGCGTCGGCGAGAAGAACAGCCCGGCAATAAAAACCGCTACTGACAAGCCAAAAATGTTGCTCGCCAGTAACAGCGGCAGCGTGGTCACCGCCGTCGCCATCCCGCCATACAGGAACAGCCGCGGCAACGGCAATTTCGAGCGCATCGCGCCGAACGCAATCCCCGCCAGACATGAGCCGATCGCATACACCGACAGCACAATACTCGCCGCCGCCGGTTGCCCCTGGTGTTGAGCGAACGCGACGCTGACCACATCGATCACACCAACGATGATGCCCATCGCGATCATCAACGCCAGCAGCCATTGAACCTCGGTCGAGCGAATGATCGAGCCCTGATGCTGCGACTCATGTGGATGCACTGCGGGCTCGGTGCTGCGCTGGGCCACGAACGCAGTCACGCCAATCGTCAGCATCACCAGCGCCGCCAACGGCCCGGCCTCGGGAAACGCTACCACGCACAACCCCACCGACAACGGTGGGCCGACGATAAAACAGACCTCATCGAGTACCGATTCCAACGCATAGGCCGTCTGTAATTGTGGCTGGCCGCGATAGATTTCGGTCCAGCGCGCCCTCACCATTGCCGACATGCTCGGCATGCAACCGGCCAGCGCGGCAAAGATAAACAACGTCCAGGTCGGCGCCTGCAAACGCGTGCACAGCAACAGCATCAGCAGCGCCCCGCCCCCGATCAACGCCGAGACTGGCAACACCTTGCCCTGACCAAACCGGTCGACCAGCCGCGACACCTGCGGCGCGCAAAACGCCGTGGCCAAAGCAAACGTCGCGGCCACCGCACCGGCCAATCCATAACCGCCCTTCAATTGCGAGAGCATGGTGATCACGCCGATACCGGTCATGGAAATCGGCATGCGCGCGATCATCCCGGCCAGCACAAAGTTGCGGGCGCCGGGGGCATTGAACAATATGCGGTAGGGGTTTGCCATCGGTCACAGTCTCGTCAGGGGCGGCCAAGTTGCCATAAAGGCTGATGAGAGAGGAAGCGAGGAATTGTTGGTGGGATGTAAAGACGCCATCGCGGGCAAGCCCGCTCCCACAGTGATCCATGTCGTGCATGAATTTTGTGTTCAGCAATGTCCCCTGTGGGAGCGGGCTTGCCCGCGATGAAGCCCGTACATTCACTACAGAACCCACAGAAATGAACTCTCAAGGCAAGCAATCGGTCAGCTAAATAAGCCCTCCACCCCGGCGCCTCCCTATGCACATTTCCCTCGCCCGCCAGGTTGCACTCATCACCGGTGCCAGCTCCGGCATCGGCCACGCTGCCGCCAAAGCCTTGGCCGCTGCGGGTGCTGCGGTGGTTATCAACTACAACCGTCAGGCCGAACCCGCTGAAGCCCTTGCCCGGCAAATCATCGCCGACGGCGGTCAGGCGCTGGCCATCGGTGCCGATGTATCGAAGGAAGACGAGGTCGAACGGCTGTTCTCTCAAACACTCGACGCCTTTGGCTCACTGGACATTCTGGTGGCTAACTCCGGCCTGCAAAAAGACGCGGCGGCGGTGGATATGTCGCTGGAGGACTGGAATGCGGTGATCGGCGTCAACCTCACCGGCCAATTCCTCTGCGCCCGCGCCGCACTGCGGATTTTCAACCGTCAGGGTATTCGCGAAGGCGTGTCCCGGGCTGCGGGCAAGATCATCCACATGAGCTCGGTGCACCAGCGGATTCCGTGGGCCGGCCACGTCAATTACGCCGCATCCAAGGGCGGCGTCGACCAGTTGATGCAAACCCTCGCGCAGGAAGTCAGCCATCAGCGCATTCGTATCAACGGCATTGCGCCGGGGGCGATTCGCACGGCGATCAATCAACAGGCCACCGAAGGCGCGGCGGGCGAAAAACTGCTTGAACTGATTCCCTACGGGCGTATTGGCGATGTTGAAGATGTCGCCAACGCGGTAGTGTTTCTCGCCTCCGATGCTGCTGATTACATCGTCGGCACCACCCTGTTCATCGACGGCGGCATGAGTCTCTATCCGGAGTTCCGCGGCAATGGCTGAGCATCATCCAGAACGACAAAGCCCGATCGACGCCCACGGCATCATCGGTGACATGCGCAGTGCGGCGCTGGTCAACGACAAGGGCAGCGTGGACTTTTTCTGCTGGCCGGAATTCGACAGTCCGTCGATTTTCTGCTCGTTGCTAGACACCCCCGACGCGGGGATTTTCCAACTCGCGCCGGACTTGCCCGATGCGCGACGTGAGCAGATTTACCTGCCGGACACCAACGTCCTGCAAACCCGCTGGCTCAGTGAATACGCTGTGGTGGAAATCACCGACATGCTGCCAGTGGGCGACAGCGAAGATGACCTGCCGCTGTTGATGCGCCGCGTGCGCGTGGTCAGCGGCGAAGCGACGTTCCATATGCGCTGCGCCGTGCGCCACGACTACGCCCGCGCCGACACGCGCGCGCAGGCGGATCAGCAAGACGTACTGTTCAGTGCAATGGGCCAACCGACGCTGCGTCTGGCCTCGGATCAGCCGATGCAGGTTGACGCAGACGCGGCCGTCGCCCGCTTCACGCTGAAACAGGATCAGACGGCCGGTTTCATGCTCGGCGCGACCGACGATCCGCGTTTCGCCGAGGGGGCCAGCGATTTCTGCATGGAGCGCACGCTGAAGTTCTGGCGCGACTGGATCAGCCAGTCGATTTACCGCGGACGCTGGCGCGAAATGGTCAACCGCTCGGCGCTCGCGCTCAAGCTCCTGACCTCCCGCCGACACGGCGCGATACTCGCAGCCGCCACCTTCGGCCTGCCGGAAACCCCCGGCGGCGAGCGCAACTGGGATTATCGCTACACCTGGATCCGCGACGCCTCATTTACCGTTTACGCGTTCATGCGTCTGGGTTTCGTCAGCGAAGCCAACGCCTACATGGGCTGGCTGCGCGGACGGGTCAGCGATTGCAACTGCCAGCCAATGAAACTGAACATTCTGTATGCCGTTGACGGTCGCCAGGAACTGCCAGAAACCGAGCTTGCGCATCTGTCCGGCCATGGCGGCGCGAAACCGGTGCGCATCGGCAACGGCGCGTACGACCAGATCCAGTTGGACATCTTCGGCGAACTGATGGACGCGGTGTATCTGGTCAATAAGTATGGCGACGCAATTTCCCACGAAGGCTGGAAGCACGTGCGCGAAGTGGTCGATCAGGTCTGTGAGACATGGCAGACCACTGATGTAGGCATTTGGGAAATGCGCGGTGAGCAACATCACTTTCTGCACTCGCGGCTGATGTGCTGGGTGGCGCTGGATCGAGCGATTCGCCTCGCCTCAAAACGCTCGCTACCAGCACCGTTCGCCCAATGGGACCAGACCCGTCAAGCGATCTACGCCGACATCTGGGACAACTTCTGGGATGAAGAACGCGAGCATTTCGTCCAGTACAAGGGCGGCACTGCCCTCGACGGCTCGATGCTGTTGATGCCGCTGGTGCGCTTCGTCAGCGCCAAGGACCCCCGCTGGCTGTCGACGCTGGCAGCTATCGAGAAAACCCTGGTGCGCGATGGCATGGTTTACCGCTATCGCAATGAAGATGCGGGGATTGATGGCTTGGCCGGCACAGAAGGTGCGTTTGCCGCGTGCTCGTTCTGGTACGTCGAATGCCTGGCCCGCGCCGGCCAGGTGGAAAAGGCCCATCTGGAGTTCGAACAACTGCTGCGTTACGCCAATCCGCTGGGGCTGTACGCCGAAGAGTTCGACAGCCATGGGCGGCACTTGGGCAATACGCCGCAAGCGCTGACGCATCTGGCCTTGATCAGTGCGGCGAGTTTTCTGGATCGCCGGTTGAGTGGGGAAAAGAGTGAATGGCAGCCGTAATAGTCGCCATTTTCTGTAGGACAACTCCCGCATACTTCCGCTATTCAAAGTAGGTCATACACTCCGCAATCCCCTGTGACGAGGGGATTTATCCCCGTTGGGCTGCTTCGCAGCCCCAGATCCTGCACCCCCATTCCTTCAGAAATACCGCATTCATTGACTTTGCGACTGCTGCGCAGCCGAACGGGGATAAATCCCCTCGCCACAGTGACTGCAACTGCGTGCCTACAAACACTCAACACGCCCGGATCCACACTTCCCCGCAACTTGCACTTACACCCCGAAATACCTTGTTGCCAGCGGTTACATCCGCCCCTACCATCCACCGCAACGGGCACAGCGGAGCTGTCCAACAAAACCCGAATTCAAGGAAGCAGAATGTCCCAGCACGTCCAGCGCACAATCGATACGCCCCTGCGCACCGGCCTGACACGCACCCAGCTCTGGGAAGCCGCCGACAAAGGCCTGATCAAATGCTGGGAAATCGGCCGCCAGCGCGCAGCCCGTTTCCCCGACCTCGCCCAACGCTGCCTCGCCAACGAACTGCCCGTCCTCGGCTGGAAAGGCGGGGTGAGCCGCAGCCTGAAGAAAAACGAAAAATATGGCTCACTGAAATACCTCGCGCAGTGGCAAGGGTTGCGTGGGGAAGATCTGGATGTCGATTTGGCTGAGGAGCGCTCGTTGACGTGTTCGCGGACGAAGATGGTGGTGATGTATACGCCGGATCGGACGAAGTATTTTAATCAGGTGGCGGAAGTAGAGGCTTAAGGAGAAGCGTGATGGTCGATTTACACCAGGAATTTCAAAACAGCGCTTTCTTTCACCGGGCACGGATTGACCGGCGTTCTGCTGACGCCTTGGTCGGTATTGCTGCCGGACTTGCCGCTGACGGCAAAATCAACCAGCAGGAAGCCGAGTTTCTCAAGACATGGATCGAAAGCCATTTGATTCACCTCGCCGATCCAGTCGTTAACATTCTTTACACGCGTCTCGCTCAAATGCTCAGTGACAACGTGCTGGATGCAGAAGAGTCGGTAGAGCTGCTGGAAATGCTGCGTCAATTCGCAGGCCTCCCCGTCGGCGCATTGCAATCCACCACAACACCCACCAGCTTGCCGCTCGACAACCCGGCACCGGACATGAGTTGGGCAGATCGAGTCTTCCTGTTCACCGGCGTCATGGCTTACGGGCCGCGCAAGGATTGTGAAGCACTGATCGTCGAGCGCGGCGGCGTGATTGGCGGCTCGGTCAGCAAAAAAATTCACTACTTGGTCGTTGGCAGCATCGGCAATGATCAATGGCTTCACAGCACCTATGGCACCAAGATCAAAAAGGCAGTTGAGCTGAGAAATAGCGGAGTGCCGATTGCTATTGTTAGCGAAGACCATTGGCAGAAGGTGTTGTTCGGATAGTTGGAGAGTCAGATGAATCATCACACGATGCTTTTCTGCAAAACCTCGGATTTGACCATCGCTTACCAACAGCACGGTCCTGAATCAGGCGAGCCGGTGATCTTGCTGCACGGCTTCCCCTACTCTCCGCGCGCCTATGACGAAATCGCCCCGCCGCTGGCCGCCAATGGCTATCGGGTGATCGTGCCGTACTTGCGCGGTTATGGGCCGACGCAGTTCAACAGTGCGCAAACGTTGCGCTCCGGCCAGCAGGCGGCGCTGGCGCAGGATCTGCTGGATTTGATGGATGGGCTGGGCATCGCGCAAGCCACGCTATGCGGCTATGACTGGGGCGGTCGCGCGGCGTGCATTGTCGCGGCGTTGTTTCCCGAGCGTGTGCGAGGACTGGTGACCGGCGACGGTTACAACTTGCAGGACATTCCAAACTCGGTTCGACCAGCGGATCCTCAGTCCGAACATCGCTATTGGTATCAGTATTATTTCCATACGCCGCGTGGCGTTGAGGGGCTGACGCAAAACCGGTGGGAATTTTGCGAGTTACTTTGGCAATTATGGTCACCGACGTGGCTGCGCAATGCCGAGCGTTACCCACTGACCACACCCGCTTTCGACAACCCGGATTTCGTCGAAGTGGTTATTCATTCCTATCGCCATCGGTTCATGTACGCGGCGGGCGATCCGGCGCTGGAATGGATGGAGCAGGCGCTGGAAAAACAACCGGCGATCAGCGTACCGACGATTTCACTGTGTGGCGCTGATGATGATGTCGGTCCGGTCGTGAATAATGATGAAGACGCGCTGCGCTTTACCGGTTCCTACGAGCGGCGTGTGCTTGTTGGGGTTGGGGTTGGGGTTGGGGTTGGGGTTGGGGTTGGGGTTGGGGTTGGGGTTGGGGTTGGCCACAATATTCCTGAAGAAGCCCCAGCACAAACTATCAAGGCATTGCTGGATCTTCGGAGTGCCAAAGTTCACCCTTAATGCGCGGAAGAGTTTGACTGGCAATTATAGTGGCAGATAGCTACTCTTATTGGATCCACATCGAGCATATCTTTCGCTTTCTCTCTCGGAGGGAAGCGCCACGCGCATTACAAGGACTGGTTTACATGGGTGAGAATCCTGGCATCGAAATTGAACTGCCTATCGATCAAGGCGAACAGGCGCACCAGCCGACACCGAAAAACCTCTTGGCACAGGACGTCTATAAAAAAATCGTTGAACACCTTAAACACAGCCTTGGTAAAACCCCCTCGCTCGATACTCAGTCCGACGACCTTGATGATTACCGCAGCCATGAAGCCATCCTGATCGACGGTGGTCGTGGTACCGGGAAAAGCTCAGTCCTTGTCAACCTCACCACCTATCTCAAAGACGACAAGGATTTGTTAATCCTCAAACCTTTGGATCCGACACTTCTGGAAAACGGTGACGACCTGCTGCTAAACGTGATTGTCGCCGCCCTGATGAGGGACAAGACCGTTCGCAGTGCTCTGCAAAACGATGAAAAGCAAGCTGAAGCCTTTTATGAACAACTGCATAAGCTGGGTACGGCACTGGAAGGCATCCAGAAACAGAAAGAGCAGTATGGCCTAGATAAACTTCGGGCCTTCATGGGAAACCAGTCTCTCGCAGAAAATGTTCATCTGCTGCTGAAAAAGACTTTGTTACTGACCCAACGAAAGCTGGTTGTTCTACCTATCGATGACGTTGATACTTCGCTACAACTGGCCTTTGAAAACATAGAAGTCGTTCGTAAATACTTGACCTCGCCGTTTGTCGTACCCCTGATCAGTGGTGACCTGAGCCTTTACGATGAGGTTATTTGGCGCGAGTTTCATGGCCGGCTGACACATAAGAAAGCGGCTATCGAAGAAGAGGCCCAAACCAGGGCCAAAGATCTGGCAGAAGAATACCAACGCAAGGTCTTGCCTCTGCCAAGACGAATTAAACTTCCAGCGCTGACTAGTTATCTGCAGAATCCGAAAATTATCCTGACCGATAACGGCTCGAAACTCTTCCCTCTGGCCATGCTCCAGTTTTGGCTTGATGCGCTACTGAATGAGCGTGTCAACGGAGAAGAAAATAGCCGATTGGAAACCCCGCTGCAGACTGTTCGGGAAATGACCCAGTTCATCAATGGCTGCAAACATCTGATCCCCACGCTCAAAGACCACCTTGGTCTGGACTTGAACAACTGTTTGCCGCAGATACTTCCCACCATGCTCAAACGTTTGTTGTTCATGCCGCTGGATATTGCCGATGCTGTACAAAAATTCGAAGATGACCTAAACAAGGCAGTCACCGTCGAACGTCATCGGAGAGATGGACGCACTGGAAAAGAACGGGCCTATCGATTGTTGGGAGCGAGTACAGAAGAGATTCCCGAAAAGCTTAAAAGTGACCTATGTAGTGGTCAACTAATCCCGGACACGACGTTAAGTTTTTCTTCGGCCCGAGCTGGCGCCAGCCCACCGTTAAATTGATGGGGTCGAACCCAGTT